>NZ_JBFTOU010000017.1:0-130409 GCF_056398125.1 Pseudomonas sp. 05L36
CCGATGCCCGGCGACCAGTTGCACGTCAACCTGGCCCGGTTCGCCGCGCACCAGCGCCAGCATGCCGGGGATGTCCGCCGGGTCGTTCTGGCCGTCGCCATCGAGGGTCGCCAGCCATTGCCCGCGGGCCTCCCGTGCGGCGTGGTACAACGAAGTGCTCTGCCCCAGCGAACGTTCGTGATGGAGGATGCGCAGGGTGTTCAGGCCGTTCTGGCGGATCTGCCGCAATTCCTGCAGGGTCGCATCGGTGCTGCCATCGTCGACGACGATGATTTCGTACGATTCAGCGGCCAATGCGACGCGGATTTCCTCAAGCAATGGCTTGAGGTTGTTCGCTTCGTTTTTGGCGGGAATCAGTACGGATACAAAAATGTCTTGGTTCATGGGGTCTCTCTCGCCCTTTTGATTTTTTCGAGATCAGAGGCGAACGCTTCAAATCTGATAGAACTGCCGATACCACTTCACAAACTCGCCGACGCCGGTTTCGAGCGTCACCTGCGGGCTGAAGCCCACCCACTCGGCCAGTGCCGAGACATCGGCCCAGGTCTTGACCACATCACCGGCCTGCATCGGCATGTAGTTGCGCCGGGCCTGCAGGCCCAGGGCGGACTCCAGGCAGTCGACGAAATCCAGTAACGCCACCGGCATGCCACGCCCGATGTTGAAGAGCCGGTTTACCCCGGTGGCGGAGCCTTCCGGCACCGGAGGCCTTGGGCGTAGTCGGGCGATACCTTCGACAATGTCGTCGACGTAGGTAAAGTCGCGCGACATCTGCCCCTGGTTGTAAATGTCGATGGGCAGGTCTTTGAGGATGGCGTCGGTAAACTTGAACAGCGCCATGTCCGGGCGACCCCATGGACCGTAGACGGTAAAAAAGCGCAGGCCACTGGCTTTCAGGCCATACAAATGGCAGTAACTTTCGGCCAGCAGTTCATTGGCGCGCTTGCTGGCGGCGTACAGCGAAACGGGATGTTCGACAGGGTCCTCGACACTGAACGGCATCTTGCTGTTGGTGCCGTACACCGAACTGCTCGAGGCGTAGATCAGGTGCTCGGGGCGATAGTGCCGACAGGCTTCCAGCACATTGAGGAAACCCACCAGGTTCGATTGCCCATAGATATCCGGGTTGTCCAGCGAGTAGCGCACCCCGGCTTGAGCAGCCAGATGCACCACTTCGGTAAAACGGTGTTCTTGAAACAGGCTCATCAGGGCCGGTTTATCGACGATGTCCATTTTCCGGAAACGAAAACCCGGCAAAGTCTCCAGCACTTTGAGGCGTGCGTGCTTGAGCTCCACGTCGTAGTAGTCGTTGAGGTTGTCGATCCCGACAACGTCCTGACCCTCGCGGCACAAACGCTGGACCGTATGAAAACCGATGAACCCGGCTGCACCGGTGACCAGAACGGTCATTGGACGCACGCCTGCGACTGCGCTGCGATCGACGCGAGATTACTGATCCAGACCCTCGTGGGCTTCATGTGTAGCTCCTGCTTATGGCGTCATTCGCGCACGGTTTCGTTGTGAAGCTTATAAAACAGAAACATTTCAGTTTCGATAACGCCGTGCGCAACCTCAGCAAAAAAAACCATATCTGGCCGAAACAGCCGCTATTATCTGGCCGAATCGTCATGTGGCTTGTAAAACCGGAACAAACCGATATCCACGGTCTTGATGTATTGCGTGGCCCAATCCGGTTTGACGGTACGATCGTGGAAATACAGTGCACCCTGCGTGCGGTCCGGCAGTTCCTTGTTCAGGGCCTTGCGCGCGATTTCCTTGGCCATCGCGTAAGGCACCTCTTCCTGGACCGAATCGGATTTGCCGTCACACCACCAGGAAAACTGGCAACTCTTGGTTTCTGAACCCTGTTTGACCACTTTGCACACCGTGTCCGGAAAGCCCTCGTGGCCCAGGCGATTCATGACCACGTTGGCCACCGCCTCCATGTCGGCGGTGTCCTTGCCCCTGGCTTCCCAGTAAATGGACCGGGCCAGGCACGTGATCGCATCGTCCAGCGGCGCGACGCCCGCCGGGTCGACGGCCTGGACTTCGGACGGGGTAATCGCTTCAGCCTTGGGCACCGGTGCGGGGTTGTTGTTCTCGGCGGCTTTCTGTTCCAGCACCTCGGCCTTGTTCTCGGCCGCTTGCTGCTTTTGCGCTTGATCCGCAGCGGACACCGGGCCGGCAAACAACATGAAGGCGAGGCAAGTGGCGATCCAGTCGAGGCGCATGGTCGGTGTCACTCGGTGAGTGGTTCGATTCAGTCTAGTAGTGAAATGATTTCGCCCACCCCACTACACTCTGGATAAATCCGTTGTCCTGGATGGACCAACTTCGCGCATCATGGGCGCAATCTGCTCAAGGGGATATTCATGGGTTTCATCTCATCCGCACTGCGTTTGACCGGTTTGTCTCTGGGCCTGGTATTCGCCGCTAACGCTATCGCGGCGGACGAAGCGCAATTGGTCGAATCGATCAACGTCTACCGCAGCCAACTGCAGCGCTGTGCCGGCCAGGTCTCAGCGGAGCTGCCGCCGCTGTCGGCCGACCCGCGCCTGGTGCTGTCCGGCCCGAGCATCGGCAATCTGCAGCAGGCCATGGCCACTGCGGGTTATCCCATGAAGAATGTGCAGGCCATCAGCCTGTCCGGGCCTCGCGATGCCGCCTCGGCGATGAAGGCGATTCAGGAGAGTTTTTGCCAGATCGTCCTCGACCCGCAATTCGTCGATGTCGGCGTCAGCCGCCAGGACAATCAGTGGCGCATCGTCGTGGCGCGGCCACTGCTGAGTTCACACCTGGGCGACTGGCAGACCGAGGGCCAGAAGCTGCTCATCGAACTCAATGCCGCACGGGCCAAGCCGCGTCAATGCGGCACCCAGTCTTTCAATGCGACCGCGCCGCTGGCCTGGAACGCCACGCTGGCCACCGCCGCCGAAGGCAACTCGCGCTCCATGGCCAACAATAACTACTTCGATCACAAGGACCGTGACGGCCGCACCCCGGGCGACCGCGCGGAACTGGCCGGCTATGACTTCCAGCAGATCGGCGAAAACATCGCCGCCGGGCAGGACAGCGTACGCAAGGTGGTCGAAGGCTGGCTGGTCAGCCCTGGTCATTGCGCCAACCTGATGAACCCGCAGTTCCGCGAACTGGGCGCAGCGTATGCGACCGACCCGAAGAGCGATGCGGGGATTTACTGGACGGCGATGTTTGGGGCTCAGTAAAGACAAGACTCTGTGCCCTTTAAGAAAGTTTTTGCGGTGAGACTGAAGTCCTTGGCGCACAGAGTGTGTCGCGGGCGGACTGTGCAGCCGATGGTGTACATATCCGTTTCTTTGGTAACGGCCACTAACGGTTCCGCCCTTACGGCGGAACCGTTAGTGGCCATTACCGCAAAAATGGATATTCACCCAATCCAATCCATACATACGCCTCAAAGTGAACTGGAACCCTTTAATGGCTTGCCATCAGTGGCTACTCATCCCGGCCGCGTGCATCAACATCCGCAACGCCCCCGCCACCACACCCAAGGCAACCACGCTGCCCAGCCAGATCACCACCAGCCATCCCAGGCGCTTGTACCAGCGCGCAGGTGCGGTTTGATTCGTTTCAATGCTAGCCATCGCCAATCCTCACTTTGCTGAGGAACACGTAGTAGCTCCAGACCGTGTACATCAGATGATCGGCAGAATGAACAGCGCGCCAATCAGGATGAACAACTGGCTAGTCGGCGGTGATGCGGCCGCCCACAGTCTGATCGACGGCGGCACGATGTTCGGCCAGAGGCTGAACGCCAGGCCGATATAGCCCAGGAACACCAGCATCAGGGTGAAGGCGAACGGCCTATGGGTGTGGCGTTGGCGCAGGGTCTTGAGCAAGCCGAACATCGCCAGGTGCGCATGGGCAAACCAGCGCGTGGCGAGTTCCGGATGAAGGATTGGCGTCCACACGCAGATCACACTCGCCACCGTTGACCTGTGCTTCGCGCTCCCATTGCAGCAGGAACTTGACCATGCCGTTTTCCGGCGACTCGCCCCAGGCGCAACCGGGGTAGTCGAGCCCGCTGTTCTGGTTGGTCTTGAGCATGACGCGAATGCTCCTCAGCGCGTTTTCACTGCCCAACCAGCGGCGGCACCTTTATAGGGTTTGTATCGGTCGACTTGAGACATGGTACTTCTCCGTGACAATGCACACAGGCTTCGACCTGACTCAGGTCATTGTTCGATTTGCGGAGAACGCATATGAATGGCGTTTAAATATAGTCTAATCGCTATTTATGACCACATTATCGAAACGCTCTATCATGGATTTTTTTGTTATTTTTCAATATCTTGAAATCTATTACAGCCATTCTTAAAACAAAATAAAGCTCATCATAGATCCGGTCGATCACCCAGTTATTAATAGTGATTGGACGCCAGCCAAAGTTGCTCTTAGCCTGCGCTCAACAAGTCCGTTATTAACGGAGTTCGTAACTGTAGGAGCGAGCTTGCTCGCGATGGACCCAAGAGCACCGCGTGTAACCAGCAAGCGCGCGTAATCGTTAACGACCATCGCGAGCAAGCTCGCTCCTACAGTTTTTTCGGTGCCAGGAGAGGAAGTCATGTCAGAACGAGTCTTGATCGATGGCTTCTCCCGGCGCGTGGACTATCTGCGGATGTCGGTCACCGACCGCTGCGATTTCCGTTGCGTGTATTGCATGGCCGAGGACATGCAGTTTCTGCCGCGCCAACGGGTGCTGACCCTGGAAGAGATTTACCAGGTTGCCGAAAGCTTCGTCGCACTGGGCACCCGCAAGATCCGCCTGACCGGGGGCGAGCCGCTGATCCGTCCGGGCGTGGTGCAACTGTGCGAAAAGATCGCCGCCCTGCCGGGCCTGCGTGAACTGTGCATGACCACCAACGGTTCGCAGCTGGCCAAACTGGCCGGACCGTTGTTCGACGCCGGGGTCAAGCGCCTTAACATCAGCCTCGACTGCCTGGACCCGCAACGTTTTCGCGAACTGACCCGCACCGGTGATCTGACGCAGGTGATCAAGGGCATCGACGCGGCCAACCAGGCTGGATTTCGCAATACCAAGCTCAATTGCGTGGTGATGAAGGGCCGCAACGACCATGAGATCAATGATCTGGTGAGCTTCGCCATCGACCGCAACCTCGACATTTCCTTTATCGAGGAAATGCCGCTGGGCACCATCCACGAGCACAGCCGCGCCGAAGCGTTTTTCTCCAGTGCCCAGGTCCGTGAACGCATCGGCGAACGCTACACTTTGATTGATTCCGCCGAGTCGACCCAGGGTCCGTCGCGCTACTGGCGCCTGGCCGAGGCGCCGCAGATTCGCCTGGGGTTCATCTCCCCCCACAGCCACAACTTTTGTGGCACCTGCAACCGGGTGCGACTGACCGTGGAAGGACGTCTGCTGCTGTGCCTGGGCAATGAGCACGCCGTGGATCTCAAGGCGGTCTTGCGCAGCCACCCCGGACAGCCCGAGCGCCTGGAAAAAGCCATTATCGAGGCGATGAAACTCAAGCCTTATCGACACAACTTCGAAGTGAACGACGATGTTCAGGTCATTCGCTTCATGAACATGACGGGCGGCTGAAACCCATGATCGTAAGACCCAAACCCAACCTGATCGGCGTGCTGACGTCCCTCAAGGGTTCGATTGCCAAACGCATCGCCTGGCGCAGCCTGATGGTGACGCTGCTCGCCTCGGCCATCGTGCTCATCGAAACCTTGCACCCCAGCTACTTTTCCAAGGTCAGCGCCACGCCCTTCACGCTGCTGGGTTTGTCGTTGTCGATCTTCATGAGCTTTCGCAACAACGCCTGCTACGACCGCTGGTATGAAGCGCGCAAGGCGTGGGGCGATGTGATCGTGGAAGTCCGCTCGATGATTCGTGAAACCCTGGCTATCAAAGACACGGATGAGCGACACACGGTCCTCAGCAACCTGTGTGGCTTTGCCCATGCCCTCAACGCGCGGCTGCGCCAGGAAAACGAACTGGCCGCCAGTGGCGACTGGCTGCAGCCGATGCCCAAGGGCAACACCACGGACGTCAGCGGGCAGATACTGATGCAGGTCGGTCAGCAGTGCTCGGCACTCAACGAGTCAGGGGCGATCAACGACTGGCGCTACACGCTCATGGCCAACCACCTGACCAGCCTGACCCATGCCCAGGCCGTCTGTGAACGAATCAAGAACACCCCGCTGCCGTTCCCCTACACCCTGTTGCTGCACCGCACCATTTACCTGTTCTGCATCCTCTTGCCGTTTGCCATGGCCGAACCCCTGGGTTGGCTGACACCGATTTTCACCGCGATTGTCAGCTACACCTTTTTCGGCCTGGATGCGATTGCCGATGAACTGGAAGACCCCTTCGGCCGCGACGAAAACGACCTGCCCACCGACGCCATCGTGCGCAACATCGAGCGTGATGTACTGGCGGCCCTGGGTGTGACAGAGTTGCCGCCACAGCTGGAGCCGGTGGATTTTGTGTTGAACTGATTTCCAGCAAAAAAGCAAAACCTGTGGGAGCGGGCTTGCCCGCGAATGGATCTAAAGGCATAAGAAGAGGCAAACCATGTCCGACATCCTCTGGCAACCTGACGCCAAACGCATTGGCAAGACCCGCATGGAGGCCTTCCGGCGTTTCATCAATCAGCGGCATCACCTCAAGATCGACGACTACCCTGCCCTGCACCAATGGTCCATCGAGCAACGCCCGGACTTCTGGCAGGCCATCGTCGACTTCTTCGACATCCGCTTCCACGAGCAACCTGACGCGGTGCTGCTCGAAGGCCCGCAGATGCCCAGCGCCCAGTGGTTCCCCGGCGCAACGCTGAACTTTGCCGAACACCTGCTACAGCGTCGCGATGATGCGATCGCCGTGGTAGCCGTTGGCGAAAACGGTCTGCGTGAACATTTGACCTGGGCCGAACTCGCGGAACATGTCGCCGGCTTTCAAAACGGGCTGATAGCAGCCAGCGTCAGGGTTGGCGACCGGGTCGCCGCGTGCATGCCCAACACCTGGCAAACCCTGGTGGCCATGCTCGCCACCACCAGCCTTGGCGCCATCTGGTCCTGCTCTTCGCCGGACTTCGGCACCCAAGGGGTGGTTGACCGTTTCGGCCAGATCGAACCGAAAGTGCTGGTGACCTGCGCCGGTTATCGCTACGCCGGCAAGGAAATCGACCAAACCGCCAAGGTCAACGAGATTCTCCAGCGTCTGCCTTCGCTGCAACAGTTGATCATCGTGCCTTACGCCCGGCCACACGCGCACATAGAAGAATTCCGCACCCAGGCGAATGTGACGTTGTGGGACGATTTCTACACGCCCGGCGGCGAGCCGGATTTCGTCCCCGTGCCCTTCGCCCATCCGCTGTACATCCTCTACTCCAGCGGCACCACCGGCGTACCCAAATGCATCATCCACAGCACCGGCGGCGTGTTGCTGCAACACGTCAAGGAACACGGCCTGCATGGTGATCTCGGCCCCGGTGAACGGCTGTTCTACTACACCACCTGCGGCTGGATGATGTGGAACTGGCTGGTGTCGGCGCTGGCGACAGGCAGCTCCGTGGTGCTGTACGACGGCTCGCCGTTCCACCCCGAGCCGCAGCGCCTGATCGACCTGATCGACGACGAACGCATCAGTGTCTTTGGCACCAGCCCCAAATACCTCGCGACCCTGGAAAGCAGCGGTATCAAGCCCCGTGAAAGCCATGATCTGAGCAGCCTCAAGATGCTGCCATGCACCGGCTCGGCGCTGTCACCGCAGAGTTACGACTTCGTCTATCGCGACTTCAAGGCTGACGTGTGTCTGGCCTCGATGTCCGGTGGCACCGACATCGTCTCGTGCTTCGTCAACGGCAACCCGATGTCGCAGGTCAGGCGTGGCGAGATCATGGGCAAGAGCCTGGGCATGGCCGTCGAAGTGTGGAACGACGAAGGCCACCCGGTAATCGGCGAAAAAGGTGAGCTGGTCTGCACCCGGCATTTCCCGGCAATGCCCATTGGCCTTTGGAACGATCCCGATGGCGAGAAACTGCGCCAATCCTATTTCAGCCTGTTCCCCGGCGTCTGGGCCCAAGGTGATTACGCCGAACAACTGCCCCATGGCGGGATGATGATCCACGGTCGCTCCGATGCCGTGCTCAACCCCGGCGGCGTGCGCATCGGCACGGCGGAAATCTATCGTCAGGTGGAGAAAGTCCCCCAGGTACTCGACAGCGTGGCCATCGGTCAGCAGTGGCAGGATGACGTGCGGGTGGTGCTGTTCGTACGCTTGCACGACGGGCTCGAACTGGACGAGGCGCTGCAACAGCAGATCCGCCAGACGATTCGCGCCAACACCACGCCGCGTCATGTGCCGGCCAAGATTGTCGCGGTGACTGACATTCCCCGGACCATCAGCGGCAAAGTCGTTGAGTTGGCAGTACGCAATGTGGTGCACGGGCAGAAAGTGAAGAACACCGATGCGCTGGCCAATCCCGAGGCGCTGGAACAATTTCGTGACCGGCCCGAACTGATGGATTGAAATGGGATACCTGTGGGAGCGAGCTTGCTCGCGATAGCGGAGTGTCCGTTGACATCAATGCAAATTGACCCGACGCCATCGCGAGCAAGCTCGCTCCCACAGGGTACTGTGTCGCCTACCGCTCACCCTGACGGGTCCTCCACAATCGACCACCTGTGCAAGAATAGAGGCCAGCCAAAGCGACTCATGTGCAGGACTCCCGAATGAACGCAACACCAACCGCCAGCGATGCCCAGGCCTTGATCGCCCGAATCGACTGGGCAAGCAGCCCGCTGGGCGCGGCCAGTAAATGGCCACAAAGCCTGCGAACCGCCGTGGACATCGTCATTCACTCGCCAATGCCGATGCTGTTGCTATGGGGCCCGCAGCTGACACAGATCTACAACGACGGCTTTGCCCTGCTCGCCGGAAGCAAACATCCACACGCTTTCGGCCAACCGACACACCTGATCTGGCCAGAGTTGCAAGACTTTACCGACCCGATATACAGCGCCGTCCTGCAAGGTCAGGTGCGAACCTACAGTGAGCAGCGCTTTGCCCTGCAACGCGGGGACCGGGAATCCGACTTCTGGCTCGACCTGACCTACAGCCCAATCCGTGACGAAAGTGCCAAGGTGGCCGGGATCCTGGTCACCGCCATCGAAACCAACGAACGCCGGCGCATCGCCCTCGAACTCGAACAGCGCTCGGCGGCCAGCCTCAAGGCCCAGCGTGAAACCGAGGAGCGCCTGCAACTGGCCCTCGCCGCCACCGATGCGGTCGGCACCTGGGACTGGGACATCAGCGAGGACCGTTTCATCGCCGATGCGCATTTTGCCCAACTGCACGGGATCGACCCGGCCATGGCCAGCCAGTTGCCGATCAGCGAGTACCTGCACGGCGTACACCCGCAAGACCGCGCCCTGATCGCCCGCAGCATCAAGCATTGCATCACCCACGGCACTGAGTACGCCGAGGAGTATCGCCTGCTCCAAACCGACGGCCAGATGCGTTGGGTGTTTGCCCGCGGTCGCTGCTACAAGGATCACCACGGCCGGCCGATGCGCTTCCTCGGCGCCGCCCTGGACCTGACCGAACGTAAACACACCGAACAGGCCCTGCGCCAGAGCCAGACCGAGCTGCAACTGATCATCAACGCCATGCCGGTCCTGATCAGTTACGTTGACCGCGAAGAACGCTTTCGCCTGAACAATGCGGCGTACCTCGACTGGTACGGGCTGACGCCGCAAGAACTTTACGGGCGAACCATTCTTGAAGTGATCGGCGAAGAAGCCTATGCACTGCGCGCCCCGTACATCACTGAGGCGCTGTCCGGCCGGCCCTGCTGTTTCAGCATCAGCACGCCACACCGCGACGGCAGCACCCGCCAGGCCTTGATGAATTACCTGCCACGCCACGGCGCAGACGGCGCGGTAAACGGTTTCTACATCTTCGTGATCGATGAAACCGAAAGCAAAAAGACCGAAGAAGCCCTGCGCAACCTGAACGAAACCCTTGAGGAACGGGTTGCCGCCCGCACCCGCCAACTGGCCGAGGCCAACGAGCGCCTGCAGAACGAGATGTTCGAACGTGAGCGTGCCGAAGACGCCTTGCGCCATGCCCAGAAAATGGATGCGGTCGGCCAGCTTACCGGCGGCATCGCCCATGACTTCAACAACATGCTCACTGGCATCATCGGCAGCCTCGACCTGATGCAGCGCTACATCGCCGACGGCCGTGCCAGCGAGATCGGCCGATTCACCGAGGCGGCAGTGTCCTCGGCCAACCGTGCCGCCGCCCTCACCCATCGCTTGCTGGCGTTCTCCCGGCGACAGTCGCTCAACCGCAAGCCGCTGAACCCCAACGAGTTGGTTCACTCGCTCGAAGACTTGTTCAGTCGAACCAAGGGCGACCACATCGAACTCAAACTGCAACTGGCCGAAAACATCTGGCGGATCAGCACGGATGTCAGTCAGTTGGAAAACGCCTTGCTCAACCTGGTGATCAACGCCCGGGACGCCATGCCGGATGGCGGCGTGCTGCAGATCGAAACCGCCAATGTGTACCTCGACGGCAGCGACATCACGACCCTGGAACCACTCAAGCCCGGCGACTACGTGATGATTACCGTCAGCGACAACGGCACCGGCATGACGCCCTTGGTGCTGGCCAAGGCATTCGACCCGTTCTTCACCACCAAGCCCATTGGCCAGGGCACCGGCTTGGGCTTGTCGATGATTTACGGTTTCGCCCAACAATCGGGGGGCCACGTCAGTCTGTTCAGCCTGCCTGAACGGGGCACCAGCGTGCGCTTGTACCTGCCGCGTCTGCATTCGGCCGAGTCGGAAAAAGTCCTGTCGCCCGTCGGCGGCGAGGCACCGGCGGCGATTGCCGGCGAAACCGTGATGCTGGTAGAGGACGATGCGGCGGTGCGCATGCTGGTACTGGACCTGCTCAAGGAGCTCGGCTACCGCGCCCATGAAGCCGAAGATGCCAAGAGTGCCCTGCCGGTGCTGGAGTCAGACCTGCGGCTGGACCTGTTGGTGACCGACGTCGGGTTGCCAGGCATGAACGGCCGGCAACTGGCAGAAATCGCCCGCCAGCACCGCCCCGAACTGAAAGTACTGTTCATGACCGGTTACGCGGAAATCGCCGCCGAACGCCAGGGTTTCCTCGAGGAAGGCATGGACATGGTGGCCAAACCGTTTTCCATCGACCTGCTGGCCAACAAGATTCGCACGATGATCGGTCAACCAAACTGAGTTGAGGCATAATCGCGCGCCCCCGCTGCCACCCACATAGCCACCACCGTTGCAAGGTAACCGCCACATGAAAGCTCAAGCCCGCCATATTCTGGTGAAAACCTCGGAAGAAGCCGAGCAGCTCAAACAACGCATCGCCAAGGGTGAAGCGTTCGATGTGCTGGCCAAGAAGTACTCGACCTGCCCCTCGGGCAAGCGCGGCGGTGACCTCGGTGAAGTACGCCCGGGGCAGATGGTCGGCGTGATCGATGCGGTAATCTTCAAAAAACCGCTGCGGGTGGTGCATGGGCCGATCAAGAGCAAGTTCGGCTATCACCTGGTGCAGGTGTTTTTCCGGGATTGATGCTGTTGGCTTTCGGCCCCCATCGCGAGCAAGCTCGCTCCCACAGGGGTTCTGCGCCGGGCACAAATCAATTGTGGGAGCGAGCTTGCTCGCGATCCGATGGCGCAGCCAGCGGCCATTCACCGCTTACCGTGGGATCAACGCCCCCGGCACCTGAATCACCCGGCTCGCCAACCGATGCCCGGCCTCGGCAGCTTGCGAAGGGCTGCCGCCCTTGAGCCGCGAAGCCAGATACGCCGCGCTGAACGAATCCCCCGCCGCCGTGGTGTCCACCACCCGCTCGACCTTCTGCGCCGGCACTTCGAATGACTCGCCATCACAACGAATCAGGCACGCTTCGGCGCCGCGCTTGAGCACCACCTCCGGCGTACCCATCTGCTCATACGCAGCGAACACCGCCTCACAATCGGAGTAACCGAACAACGCCTCTTCGTCATCCACTGTCAGCAACGCCAGGTCGACATGCGGCAGCACACGGCGATACGCCGCCCGGGCGTCCTCGACCGACGCCCACAGCCGTGGCCGGTAGTTGTTGTCGAACACAATTCGCGCATCGCACTGGTGGGCTTCGATCAGGGTGTTCAGCAACTTTTCCCGGCCTTGCACGCCGAGTACCGCCAGGGTGATGCCGCTGAAGTACAGCACGTCGTAATCCGGCAGCGCCGCAAGGATCGGCACGGCGGCCGGGGTGGTGAAGCAATCGCGTACCGCCGCTTCGTTGCGCCAGTACAGAAAGCGTCGCTCACCGGCGGCGTCAGTCTGTATGCAATACAAACCCGGCAGACGTCCCGGCAGGCGCTGAACCATGCCGAGCCCGATATTTTCCTCCGCCCAACTCTGGCACATCGCGTCGCTGAAACTGTCATCGCCCAAGGCGGTGACGTAATCCACGGTGCCGTTCTCTCCCAGTTCCCGGGACAGGTACACCGCCGTGTTCAAGGTGTCGCCACCGAAGCTCTGTTGCAGGCTGCCGTCGGCGCGATGCTGCAACTCGATCATGCATTCGCCTATCAGGGCGATGCGTGGAGTGTTGGGGCCCAGGGTGTTGATGGTGTTCATTGTTGTGGGGTCTCTGGTGTTTCGGTGTTGTCTGGTCGGGCCTCATCGCGAGCAAGCTCGCTCCCACATTGGATCTTCGGTGTACACAAAACCCTGTGGGAGCGAGCTTGCTCCGGGCGGCGATCCGACGATGACCGCAACTCGGTCTCAAACTTTAGAAACAGGTTTCCATGGTCTCGATGACGTTCAGTTGCTCGTCCACCAGACAGCCGACACGCCACTTGTCGAACGTCAGGCACGGGTGCGATGTGCCGAACGAAATGATGTCGCCCACCCGCAGATCAACCCCTGGCGCCACGGTCATGAACGCATGCTGGTCCATCACCGCGGTCACCTTGCACGCACTCACGTCATCGCCTTTGGCCGGCACCACACCCGCCTTGTACCGCAACAACGGCACCGGCAAGCCGGCGTCGTAGGCCACGTCGCGCTTGCCCAGGGCAATCACCGCAAACCCCGGCTCCGGCAATGACTGCACGTGCGCCCACACTTCCAGCGCCGGACGCAGGCCTTCGTGCAGATCGCTGCGACGGTCGAGTACGCAGCACTGCGCCTCCTTGTAGATGCCATGGTCGTGAGCCACGTAACTGCCAGGACGCAGCACGCTGAGGAAACGTCCACCGGCGTTCTGCGCTTCGAAGGATTCGGCAATCAGGTCATACCAGGCCGAGCCCGACGCGGTGATGATCGGCTTGGCAATGGCGAAGGCGCCGCTGTCCTGCAACTGCACCGCCAAGCGCACCAGTGACGCGGCGAAATCGCGGATACCGGTCACGGCGTGATCACCATGGATCACGCCTTCGTAGCCTTCGATCCCGGTCAGGGCCAGGGCCGGTTGCGCGGTGATGGACTTGGCCAGATCGAGCACTTCCTGCTCGCTGCGGCAACCGCAACGACCTCCGACTACGCCGTATTCAATCATGACGTTCAGGCGCACGCCGCGGGAGGCGAAATAGGCGCCGAGGTCGGCGACGTTGTCCGGATGATCGACCATGCAATAGAAATCGAACGTCGGGTCGGCCAGCAGGTCGGCGATCAGCGCCATGTTCGGCATGCCGACCAACTGGTTGGCCATCAACACCCGGCGCACGCCATGGGCGTAGGCGGCACGGGTTTGCGTGGCGCTGGCCAGGGTGATGCCCCAGGCACCGGCGTCCAGTTGGCGACGGAACAGCGCCGGGGTCATGCTGGTCTTGCCGTGGGGCGCCAGTTCCGCACCGCTGTTGCTGACGAAGTCCTGCATCCAGCGAATGTTGTGTTCCAGCGCCTCGCGGTGCAGTACCAGCGCGGGCAGGCTGACGTCACGCACCAGGCTGGCGCCGATCGGGGCAGCGCCTTTGTCCACGTTGGCAGTATGGGGGGCAGAAGACATGGTCGAACTCCTAGTTCACGCGGCTGCAGGCAGCCGCTGTTATTCGTTGATGCGACGGGCCAGGCTGTTGGCGCTGTCGATCAGCACCCGGCGGTAGTCATTGTAGTTTTTCTTGGCATCGGCTCGTGGAGCGACGATGCACAGGGTCGCGATGGCCACGCCGCCAGGGTCTTTGACCGGGGCGGCGAAGCAATGAGTAAAGGTGTCGGCGACGCTATCGAAAGAAAAGAAACCATCGATTCCGGCCTGACGGATTTCCTTGAGAAACTGTTCCAGCGGCAAGCGTTCGCCGTCAGGCAGGATGAAGTCGTCGTGGTCGATCAGGTCGACGATTGCCTGGTCGCTCAGGTGCGCCAGCAACAGCCGCCCGGAGGCGGTCCAGGGGATGGGTGCGTTTTCGCCGATGTCCGAGGAAATACGGAAATGCCGTTCCCCCTCCTTCATCAGCGCAACGGTGTATTTGCGCCCGTTGAGCAGACACATCTGCGCCGTTTCATGGGTCTGGCTGACGATTTCCTGCAGGGCGTGATCGGCCTCGCGGGTCAGGTCGAAATGGCGCAAGTGGGCCTGCCCGAGAAAGTACAACTGACGACCGAGGTAGACATGACCGTCCTTGCCCACCGGCTCCAGGATCCGCCGTTCCAGCAGCGACGCCACCAGTTCGTAGACCGTGGATTTGGGGCTGCCGATGCCGTTGGCAATGTCGTTCGGGCGCAGAGGCTGGCCGATCTCCTTGAGGAAATCGAGGATATCGAATGCCCGGTCCAGACCGCGTGCCCGGCGCTTGATGGTGTCTTCGGTCATTTCAGTGGTCCCCATTCAAAGTCGCCCGTAGGAGCTGCCGCAGGCTGCGATCTTTTGATCTTGCCTTGGCAGCACCCATCAAAAAACGCCAGAAGATCGCAGCCTTCGGCAGCTCCTACAAGAGCAACCGCCGATCAAGCCTTTTTCTTGTAAGCAATACAGTCGATCTCCACCTTGCAGTCGACCATCATGTTCGCCTGCACACAGGCCCGCGCCGGGGCGTGTTCGGGTTTGAAGTACTCGGAGAAGACCTTGTTGAAACTCGTGAAATCCCGCGGATCCTCCAGCCACACGCCAGCACGCACCACGTCTTCCAGGCCGAAACCTGCCTCTTCGAGAATCGCGATCAGGTTTTTCATGGTCTGGTGGGTCTGCTCGACGATGCCACCGACAATGATCTCGCCGTCCACCGCCGGCACCTGCCCGGAAACGTGCAGCCAGCCATCGGCTTCAACGGCGCGGGCGAAAGGGCGAGGCTGACCGCCAGCGGCGGTGCTGCCGGTGCCGTAACGAGTAATGCTCATGGGTGTTTCTCCTGCTTTGAAAATGACGTTAAAAGCGAGTGCTTTTGAGAAATTCCGCCAGTCGTGGCGATTGCGGGCGCTCGAACAGGTCCTTGGGCGGCCCCTGCTCTTCGATACGCCCCTGATTCATGAATACGATCTTGTCCGAAACCTCGAACGCAAAGCGCATTTCGTGGGTCACCAGCAGCATGGTCATGCCGTCTTCGGCCAGGCCCTTGATCACGCTCAGCACTTCGCCGACCAGTTCCGGGTCCAGGGCCGAGGTCACTTCGTCGAACAGCATCAGGCTCGGGTTCATGGCGATTGCGCGAGCAATCGCCACGCGCTGTTGCTGACCGCCAGACAACTGACCGGGGAAGTGATCGCGCCGTTCCAGCAGGCCAACACGCTCCAGCCATTTCTCGGCCAGGGCCACGGCCTCGTCCTTGTGCAGTTTCTTGACCTTGAGCAGACCCAGGGTGACGTTCTGCAACGCGGTCAGGTGCGGGAACAGGTTGAACTGCTGGAACGCCATGCCGGTCATGGCGCGATGGCGAGCGATGACTTTCTCCGGGTGGCGAATGCGTTTGCCGTTGACCTCGTCATAACCGATGGATTCGCCGTCGAGCAGGATCTGCCCGCCCTGGAACTCTTCGAGCATGTTCACGCAGCGCAGCAGTGTGGTCTTGCCCGAGCCGCTGGAACCGATCAGCGTTACCACGTTGCCGCGCCGCATGCTCAGGTCGACGCCCTTGAGCACTTCAAGCTGGTCGTAACGCTTGTGCAGGCCGCGAATGTCCAGCAGGGGTTGGCCGTTTTGTGCATTGGTTTGAGTCTGAGTCATGGCAAAGCCACCCGCTTTTCAATGTGCCGGCCGAGTAACTCGATGCCGTAGTTGATGACGAAGAACAGGAATCCGGCGAACAGGTAAAACTCCAGGGTCATGAAGGTCCGGGCAATGATCTGCTGGGTGCTGAGCAGCAACTCGGCGACACCGATCACCGACAACAGGGTCGAGGCCTTGACGATCTCGGTCGACGAATTGACCCAGGTCGGCAGAATCTGCCGCAGCGCCTGGGGCAACAACACGTAACCGAGGGCCTGGTAGAACGTCAGGCCGATGGCCTTGCTCGCCTCCATCTGCCCAAGCGGCAAGGCCTGCAAGGCACCGCGCACGATCTCGGCGACATGGGAGCCGCAGAACAGCGTCAGCCCCAGCGCACCGGCCTGGAACGCGCTGATCTGCCAGCCCAGCGCCGGCGCCATGTAAAAGCACGCCAGCACCAGCACGAACACGGGCGTGCCGCGAATCACATCGACATAAAAACGAAACGGTGCGCGCATCCAGAATTTGCCGTAGGTCAGCACCAGCCCGGCGACGACGCCAACCAGTGTGCCGAGCAAAATCGCCAGCACCGACACCTGGACGCTGGTCAGGAAGCCTTGCCACAGCACTTCCCGCGCCACCCACAACTCATGCAACCAACTGGGGGATTCGTACATGGGGCCTCCTATCGGCGAATCGCCAGACGCTGTTCGAGGTAACGCAGCATCATGGCAATGAGGTAACAGGCCGCCACATAAAGCGCCGTGGTCACCAGCCAGGTTTCAATCACCCGGTAGCTCTCGACATTGATCTTGCGCGCGTAATAGGTCAGCTCAGGTACGGCAATCGCGGCCGCCAGCGAAGTGTCCTTGAACAGCGAAATGAAGTTGTTCGACAGGGCCGGCAACACATTGCGCAGCATCACCGGCACGGTGACGTAGGCCTTGACCTGCCACTCGCCCAGGCCAATGGCCAACCCTGCTTCTCGCAGACCCTTGGGAATGCTCAGCAAGCCGCCGCGAAACACTTCAGTCAGGTACGCCCCGGCATACAGCGACAGGGTGATGATGAACGAGGGGATCTTGTCCAGCCGGATCCCCAGGCTCGGCAACGCAAAGTAGATCAACAGGATCAACACCAGGATCGGCGTGTTACGAATCACCGTGACATACACCGACGCCAGCACCCGCAATGCGCGATGCCTGGACAGCAAGGCAAACGCCATCATCAGGCCGATCACGCAGCCGATGGCGATCGACACCAGCGCCAGTTCAAGGCCCATACCGAGCCCCGCCAGCAAGGTGTCGAAATCGCGCCAGACGGCGGCAAAGTTCAACTGATAGTTCATGGTCAGAAGTACCTTGAGCGGGGCGACTCAAATCGCCCCACTCTCACGGAATCATTTGAATTCGACGGGGAAGCCAATCGCCGGCGTTGGCAGATCCACACCGAACCACTGCTTGAACGACGCCGCGTAAGTCGGGAACTCAACGCCGGTCATGGCTTCATGCAGGGTGGTGTTGACGAAGTTCAGCCAGTCCTGGTCGCCGCGCTTGACCGCGCACGCATAGGTCTGCGGGCTCCAGGCGTAGGCCGGGCTGCGATAACGGCCGGGGTTCTGCACCATCAGGTATTTCACTGAAGACTGGTCGGTGGCCGCCGCGTCGGCGCGGCCGGAGTTCACGGCCTGGTACATCAGGTCCACGCTGTCGTACTGATCGACCTTGGCCTTGGGTAGCGCCTGGTGCACCAGTTCTTCGGCATAGACGTTTTGCAGCACCGCCACGGTGAGACTGTCACCGGCGGCTTTCATGTCATCGATTTCCTTGTACTTGCTGTTCGCCGGCAGCAGCAGGCCGACACCTTCGCGGTAGTACGGCAGGGTGAACGCCACTTGCTGGGCACGGCTGGCCGTCACGGTGATGAACTGGCAGCTCATGTCGACCTTGTCGGTCAGCAGGTTGGGGATACGTGCGTCGGACGACTGCACCACGAACTCGACTTTGCCCGGATCGTTGAACAAGCCCTTGGCCACCATGCGCCCGATATCAATATCAAAGCCTTGCAACTTGCCATCCGCACCCTGGAAGTGCCACGGCGCGTTGGTGCTGCCGGTGCCTACAATCAGTTTGCCGCGGGCCAGAACGCTATCGAGCTTGCTGTCTGCTGCCTGGGCCACGCCCATGGCAGCGGCAGAGGCTGCGAACAGAAAAACACATGCTGTGAACAAGGAAGGTCGGCGATGCATGGCAAGCACTCCAGGGTGATGTTTATTCCGCTATACCGGAACTATGTATGTAACAACGGAATAGACAGCAGAAAGTGTGCCACCGGATGTGGAGGAAATGTGAGCGAAATTGAAATTTGTTTTGAATCAGGGGGATGCATTCAAACAGGAAAAATCGTTACCAAACGCACGGCCTCCTGACCGCTACCGTTGGCTACAAAGGGCGGGTATCTGGTTCACAACCGGGCGCAGATGAACCCATTCGAAGCAAGAACTGCGAGCCAGTGCAGTTCATTGGACAACGCCCCATCCGACTGCTTTATTCTATGTCCGAGAAATAGCCGGTTTTAGCAGCCGCGACGTATCCGGCGCGTGCGGTCCCAGGAGTGTTGATGTCATTTAAAGTCATGATGGTTTTCGGTACGCGTCCGGAGGCCATCAAGATGGCGCCCTTGGCGCGGGTCCTGCGTAATTGGCCAGGTATCACCCTGAACATCTGCTCCACTGGCCAGCACCGGGAAATGCTCAAGCAGGTCCTCGACTCGTTCGAACTGACGGTCGATGAAGACTTGCAGGTGATGACCCAGGGCCAGACGCTCAACGGCCTCTCCGAACAATTGCTGGGGCAGCTCGACAAAGCCTACGAGCGGGTGCAACCGGATATCGTGCTGGTGCACGGCGACACCACCACCAGCTTCATTGCCGCCCTCGCCGCCTTCAATCGCCAGTTGCCCATCGGCCACGTCGAGGCGGGTTTGCGTACCGGCAACTTGCGCGCACCCTGGCCGGAGGAAGCCAACCGGCACCTGACCGGGGTCATCGCCGACCTGCATTTCGCGCCGACCGCCAATAACGAAGACAACCTGCTGCGCGAAGGTGTGTCCAAGGCCAACATTGAGGTCACCGGTAATACGGTGATTGATGCGTTGGTATGGATGCGCAATCACCAACAGGAAACCCACTGGCACCCGGCCGCCGACTCGCCGCTGGCCGTGCTCGACGACAACAGGCGCATGGTGCTGATCACCGGGCATCGCCGGGAGAACTTCGGCGGCGGCTTTCGCAACATCTGCCTGGCCCTGGCTACCCTCGCCGAACGTTATCCCGATGTGCAATTCGTCTACCCGGTGCACCTCAATCCGCAGGTGCAAAAGGCGGTCTACAGCGTTCTCTCGGACAAACCCAATATCTATCTGGTAGCGCCGCAGGATTACCAGCATTTCGTCTGGCTGATGGGCCGCGCGCATTTCATTCTCACCGATTCCGGTGGCATCCAGGAGGAAGCCCCCGCCATTGGCAAACCGTTGTTGGTGCTGCGCGATGTCACGGAGCGGCCATTGGCGCTCGAAGGCGGAACGGTGGTGCTGGTGGGCACCGACACCGATCGTATCGTCAAGGAATCGAGCCTGTTGTTCGATGATGACGCCACCTTCCAGCGCATGAGCCGGGCCCATAGTCCTTATGGCGACGGACACGCCAGCGAACGCATCGCCAATCGCCTCGGCATCTGGTTGAAACACCGGGCGGCGGGTAGAGCCGTATGAGCCTGGCTTTTGTCGACTTCTTTGCCTATGCGTTGTTCGCACTCAAATACCTCGCGATTACCCTGGCCCTGCTGATGTTCATACTCGGGCTCGATGACCTGTTCATCGACCTGGTGTACTGGACCCGCAAACTGATCCGGCGCTGGCGGATCTATGAAAAATTCAAGCGCGCCGATGAGCAACGGCTGTATTCCATCGGCGAAAAACCCCTGGCGATCATGGTGCCGGCGTGGAACGAGGTCGGCGTGGTCGGCGAAATGGCGCGCCTGGCCGCCTCGACCATCGACTACGAGAACTATCAGATTTTCGTCGGCACCTACCCCAACGACGCCGAGACCCAGGCCGACGTCGATGCGGTGTGCCTGCACTATCCCAACGTGCACAAAGTGGTGTGCGCGCGCCCCGGCCCCACCAGCAAGGCCGACTGCCTGAACAATGTGATCGACGCGATCCTGCGTTTTGAAAACGATGCAAAAATCCAGTTCGCCGGCTTCATCCTGCACGATGCCGAGGACGTGATTTCGCCCATGGAGTTGCGCCTGTTCAACTACCTGCTGCCGGCCAAGGACCTGATCCAGATTCCGGTCTACCCCTACGCACCGGAATGGAAAGGCTTCACCGCCGGGCACTATGTCGACGAGTTCGCCGAGAACCATGGCAAGGATGTCATCGTGCGCGAGGCGTTGACCGGGCAAGTGCCCAGCGCCGGGGTCGGCACTTGCTTCAGCCGCAAGGCCATCAGTGCCCTGCTCGAGGACGGTGATGGCATTGCGTTCGACGTGCAGAGCCTCACCGAGGACTACGACATCGGTTTTCGCCTCAAGCAAAAAGGCATGAAGTGCATCTTCGCCCGCTACTCGGTGACCGACCCGAAACTGGCGCTTGAACAGCCTTGGGTGTTCGGGATGGACCGTGCGTTTTCCCAGGTGATCTGCGTGCGCGAGCACTTCCCCAGGGATTTGCGGCACGCGATCCGCCAGAAGTCACGATGGATCGTCGGCATAGTGTTCCAGGGCACCAAGAATCTGGGCTGGAGCTCCAAGGGCCTGCTCAATTATTTTCTGTGGCGCGACCGCCGTGGCCTGATTGCGTACCTGTTGAGCTTCCTGGTGAACATTCTGCTTCTGGTGTTGCTGGCGATGTGGCTGGTCACCGTGATCACGCCGAATGCCTGGCGGTACCCGTCGTTCCTCTCCGACAGCACGTTGTTGGCGACCCTGCTGTGGCTCAACGGCTTCATGCTGCTCAATCGGCTGTTTCAGCGCGGTTGGTTTGTCACCCGTTATTACGGTCTGGGCGAAGGGCTGCTGTCAGCCCCCAGAATGATGTGGAGCAATTTCGTCAATTTCTTCGCCAACCTTCGGGCGCTACGCCAGGTGATGGAAATGGGCGATTCACGTCGCGTCGCCTGGGACAAGACCACTCATGAATTTCCGGCCCTGGTCGAGGCCCAGCGCACGCCGCTGGGCCATCGACTGGTGGAAAAAGGCCTGCTCACTGAAGATCAACTCGAGGCAGCGATCACCAACCCGGTACGCCGGCGCCTGGGTCAAGAACTGCTGCTGCGCGGACACATCGACACTACGCAACTGGTGCAGACCCTGGCCGAACAGCTGGACCTGGAATGGGCGCCACTCAATCCGTTCAAACTCGACAAGCGCCTGATCGATGCGGTGCCGCGCAAAATCGCCACACACTATGGCGTGCTGCCGGTCGCCGAGGAAAACGGAACCTTGGTGCTGGCTTCCGAAGGTCCGGTGAGCCAGGTGTCTCTGGGAGCCATCAGCCGTCAACTGAAACGCCCGGTGCGTTGCCGCCTTGCACCACAAGGTCGGGTTACGCTGGGGATCCGCTACTGGTACGCCAGCCCTCGTCAAAGCGAGGAAGTACATCAGATGCTTGAGGTGCTTGAGCAACATCAGGACGACGAAGACCTGATCGAGCGCGTCAGCCATCACCAGGTGTTGCTGGGCAACCTGTTGCAAGTACGCGGCATGGTGCCGCCAACCCTGTTCAATCAGGCGCTGATCGATTTCGATGCGGAAAAAATGTCTCTAGGTGAACACTTGATTGAACGCGGCATGATCACCCAGGAAATCCTCGAACAGGCCCTGTCCGATCAGACGAGCGAGCAGCACGCTGCCTACTGCATTGCCCGGGAGGTCGTATGAAGCCCGTCCATCGTCAAACCTTGATGGCCGGTAGCCTGTTGCTCTGCCTGAACACGACAGCGTGGGTGCAGGCCGAACCGTTGACCGATTTCGATCAGTTCCGCAGTTACCCCTATATGGACCGAAGTTACCGCGAAGCGAAAAACGGCAACTGGAAGGAAGTCGAACGGCTGATGCGCCACTTGCTGAGCAAAGTGCCAGAAAACGATGAAGCGCGGGCGTTACTGGTGCAATCGCTGGTCAAGCAGCAACGCTACGAAGACGCCGTGCAAGCGCTACCGGATACTCCGGCCAACAGCGACACTCTGCTCAACCTGCGCCTGGCCTGGATCGAACAGGATCCACCGGACAGAAAACAGGTGGAGCAGTGGATAGGCTCCAGCAATCTGGACCAGCGCGTGCGCCTGTGGCAGGCCTACAGCGCGAGCCTGGCCAAGCGCGGCGGTGCAGCCTCGGCCCATGACTGGCTGGCGCAACTGCCGACCAAGGGTGATGAGCGAGCGCTGCAACTGGCCCGGGCCAATTGGTCCGAGCAATTGCGCGATTGGGATGGCACCGTCAAGGAACTGGCGCCTCTGGCCGCGAACCAACAACTCGATGCCCAAGGCTGGCAACGCCTGGCCAACGCCTACGTGCAACGCCTTGACGAGCAACCCATGCAGCAATTGCTGCAAACAGCGCCAAGCCCGGAAGCCGCGCGCAAGACTCGACTGGCCATGGTCGACCGGGCGATCGCCATGGGCCACGTCCAGCAGGCACAGCGCTGGATGCAATCGCTGCCGCCTGCCGATCTTGCCGATCCGGCGCAGCGCCAGCGCCTGTGGGAACTGGCGCGGCAAACCGGCGACAGTGCCACGGTGCAACGCTTGAGTGGTGAGTTGCAGCGGCCCTGCCTGGAAACCGCCGACTGGCTGTCGCGGCATGATCCGCAAGCTGCGCTGACTCAGTTGAAAAGTTGCCAACCCGAAGAAAATCCGCAGGCCTGGCTGATCCTCGCCCAGCGTCTGCAAGCCACCGAACTGCTGCAAACAACACGCCTGCCGGAACCCTGGGACTCGCGACGCCGCGAACGCCTGCTGGATGTCTGGCAGGATGAGGGCCGCAGCGACAAAGTCATGGCCTACCTCGCCAGCCAACCGCAGACCGCCGACGTGGTCAAACGCCGCGCCGAACTGCTCCAGGCATCGGGTCGCAACAGCGAAGCGGCGGTCTTCTGGGAGCGGCATTACCAGCAGACCGGCAATCTCGATTCGCTGAATCAGGCTACCTACCTGGCGCTGAATGCCGGCCAACGGGAACATGCGCAACAGCTGCTCGAGAACGCCTACGACCGCCACGGCGGCAATCTGCCGACGCCCTTGCTACAACGGTTGGCAGGGTTGTATGCCGCGTCGACACCGACCGCGGCACAACAGCAACGCATCGTTTCGCTGCTCAACCGCGTCGACCCCGCCACTCGAGGGCAACTGCTGGCGCAATTGGCGGAAAACGGCCAGTGCAGCGCGGTTCAACAGGTCATTGGCGATCACCCGCAAGCCGCAGGCGATTACCGCGCCCTCGGCCGCTGCGCAATGCCTGAGCGCCCCGGCGAAGCAGTGGTGTATTACCAGACCGCCGAAAAAATGGGTAACCGAAACAGTCGCTTGCCACTGGCTTACGCCCTGGAAGCTGCCGGAGATTCGGCGGGTGCCCTGGCCATCTGGCGCGGCATTCCGGACGCCGAACTCAGCGACAATGCCCGTCTCACTGCCAGCCGTGGTGCCCTGAATATCGGTGACACGCAAACGGCCGAACACTACTGGCAACAAAGCCGCACCCGTGGCGCCAATGAGTGGGCATTGGGCGCGGCGATTGCCGATGCCCGGGGCGATCACACGCTCGCGCTGCAGCGCCAGCGTTCCGCCCTGCAACTTGCACCGGATGCCGAGCACTTCTACGCCGCCTCCGTCACCGCGCAAAAGGCCGGCGACCTGCCACAAAGTACCGAGTGGCTGGCCGAGGCCATGCGCCGGGATCCGGCCAATCCCCGTTATCGCGCCGACTACGGCGTGCGCCTGGCCGGTGCCGAGACCAAGGCAGAACGCGCCCGCGCCATCCCGTATCTGCAACGCGCCACCCAGGACTTCCCGGAAGACTATCGCCTCGGCGAAACCCTGGCCTGGCGTTATGACGAGGTCGAAGACAGCGCCTCGGCGCGCAAGGAACTGCGCCGGGTGATCGACCTGGAACAGAACCCGGTGACCGCCGATGACGAGGAAGGCAGCATGCAAGCGCGTCGCTATCGCCAGCGTCGCGCCCACGAAAGCCTGTCCCGTCGCGACTCAGTCAGCATCGCCAGCACCTGGTCACCGGCCGGGATATCGACCAACGACATCCTGCGCCCCGACGACAGCACCGGCACCCAACGCCGTTCCAGTTCGCAGAACGTGCAAATGGCCATGTGGGACCACGCGCTGGGCGAGGAACCCAGTCGCGCCGGCAGCTCGCTGTCGGTCTACGGCCGCGTGTTGCTCGGCGGCGTGGGCCGCTCGAGCTATGCCGAATCCCTCGGTACCGGCGTCGGTCTGCGCTACAAGCCCTGGGGCACCGCCAACATCAACTTCTACGGTGAGATCTACAAGCAAAGTCAGTTCGATGACCAGGACAACCACGGCTTGAGCCTGGGTCAGATGCTGGTCCCCAAAAAGCTGTCCGATCAGGCTGACGATCATCGTGAGGATGGGCACACCACCACCGACTACCTCCTGCGCGCTACTGCGTCGTTCCTCGATCAGGGTCGATTCCGCAACGATTGGCGCGTCGATGAAAGCGATTGGGAGGAACGTTTCCTCTATCTCGACGCGGCGTGGTGGACCAAGGCCGGCGACCATCAATGGCTGTCGCGCTTCCAGCAAGGGCACGCCTGGAAACTGCCGTTCAACGGCGCGCAAACCCTCATGCCGTACGGTTTTCTCGAATTCGCCAGCCAGGACCCGAGCAACGACTGGCGCCAGGATTTGCGCACCGGGCTGGGTTTGCGTTGGCAATGGTGGTTCAACGATGACCTCTACAACGCCTATCGCGCACACCTGTCGGTGCGCACCGAGTATCAACAGTGGTTGGGCGGCAATCTGTATGAAGGCGGCAACGGCGTGCTGCTGGGCGTGGAGTTGAATTTCTGATGAGGCGACTACTTCTGGTGTTGTGCCTGTTGCTGGGTGGAGTGGCGAGCCATGCCGACGAGCGGATTTTCTACCAGCCGCTCAATGCCGATGCCAACCTGAGCCAGGCGCAATGGCAGCGAATCT
Organism: Pseudomonas sp. 05L36; assembly: GCF_056398125.1. Classification (NCBI taxonomy): domain Bacteria; kingdom Pseudomonadati; phylum Pseudomonadota; class Gammaproteobacteria; order Pseudomonadales; family Pseudomonadaceae; genus Pseudomonas; species Pseudomonas sp. 05L36. The sequence continues at coordinate 25,417 of NZ_JBFTOU010000017.1, forward strand.
GGCAGGACACCGCCCGACAAGGCGCGCACACGGTGATCGTGCAGTGGACGGCCTACGGAGATTCGGACTTCGGCGGCGCCAACGGTTGGCTCGCGACCAGCCTGAAACTGGCCCAGGCCCAAGGGCTGAAACTGGTGCTGGGCCTGCGCATGGACCCGGCCTATTACCAGCGCATCGATGAGCTGGACAGTGCCGGGCTGGCGAGCTACTGGCAGGCGCAACTGGGGCTGTCGCTGGCCCGGCAGCAGACGTTGCGCAAGGACTGGAAACTCCCGGTCAGCGGCTGGTATTTACCCATGGAACTGGATGACTCGCACTTTCTACCGCTCGATCGTCGGCAAACCCTGCAACGCCAACTCACGGATTTCGCTGGCAAGCTCGACGCGCCGCTGCACATCAGCGTGTTCAGCGTCGGCAAACTTGCGCCACAGGTGAATGGCCAGTGGCTGGGCGAAGTGGCCAACGCCGGAATCCAGGTGTGGTGGCAGGACGGAGCCGGCACTGGACGCTTGCCACCCGTGGTTCGCGACGGCTACGCCAAGGCACTGCCCTGCTCCATCGGTATCGTCAGGGAAGCCTTCCGGCAAGTCAGTGCTGCCGGGCAACCTTTCCGCGCTGAACCGATGGCCCCGCAATCAACAACGCCGGGCTGCCACCCGACGTCGGTTTTCTCCTTGCGCTACCGACCGTGGGGTAAGGTGATTCTCGACAACCAGTACAACGGCAAGGTCGGCGATGTACAAAACCATTGAAGACGACGTGTTGAAAAAATCGGCGCCGGCTGAGCTTATGAACCAATCCATCCAATCCGCGAGCAGGCCTGCTTCCATGTTCAAGGCTGACCTAGTGCTTGAATGACGTCATCACCCGTTCGGCATTTTCATCGCAGCTCATGCCTTCGGGGCGGGCCTGAATAGTGTCGATCCACCCCAGCAACTGCGCCTTGCTATGGGCCAGGTGCCGTTGCATTTCTTCGATCTGCTCGATCTTGCGATGCAGGCCGGCCATCAACTCATCGTGCTTGAACGCACCCGTCACATTATCCGGCAGCAACTGCTTGAGTTCGTCCAGGCTGAAACCGGCCTGTTGTGCGCACTGGATGAGTTGCAGGGTCTGCAGCGCCTGTTGCGAGTAACGCCGATAACCGTTGGAAGAACGCTCGACCTGCCGGATCAATCCCTGAGACTCGTAAAAACGGATACGCGATGCGGTCAACCCGCTCAACTGTGCCAATTCACCAATCTTCATAGGGGTCTCATTTGTTCGCTTGACATTAAAGTTAACTTTAAACTTAGCCTCTACTCATCACTACGAGGAGTCAAGCATGTCGCCCTTCCAAACGCTGAATTTGCCCAACGGCCAGACCATCGGCAATCGCATTGCCAAAGCCGCGATGGAAGAGAACCTGGCCAATACCGATCAGGTGCCCGACCACGCTCTGTTTCGCCTGTATCAGGCCTGGGCCGAGGGTGAGACCGGCTTGTTGCTGACCGGCAACGTGATGATCGACCGCCGCGCCATGACCGGCCCCGGCGGAGTCGCGCTAGAGGACGAGCGTCACATGGATCGCTTCCGCCAGTGGGCCAGTGCCGGCCGGGCCGGCGGTGCGCATTTCTGGATGCAGCTCAATCATCCTGGTCGCCAGACCATGGCTAACCTTGGCCAGCAAGCGCTGGCACCGTCGGCGGTTGCGCTGGATCTCGGCCAGTTTTCGAAGATGTTCGCCGAACCCAAACCCATGAGCGAGGACGACATCGCTGAGGTGATCCGACGCTTCGCCACCAGCGCCGCACTGGCGGAGAAAGCCGGTTTTACCGGTGTGCAGATCCACGCCGCCCACGGTTACCTGATCAGCCAGTTCCTTTCGCCGCTCACCAATCGGCGCACCGATCAGTGGGGCGGATCCCTGGAAAATCGCGCGCGCCTGCTGTTGTCCGTCGTCGCGGCGGTTCGCCAGGCGGTGTCGCCGCAATTCTGTGTGTCGGTAAAACTCAACTCAGCGGACTTCCAGCGCGGTGGTTTCGATGCCGATGATGCACGGCAGGTGATCCTGTGGCTCAACGAACAACCGATCGACCTGCTGGAACTCTCCGGCGGCAGTTACGAAGCACCGGCCATGCAAGGCGAAGCGCGCGACGGCCGGACCCTGGCGCGGGAGGCATATTTTCTGGAAATGGCCGGTGAACTGGCCAGCGTGGCGCGGATGCCGGTGATGGTGACGGGCGGGATCCGGCGTTTGGCAATCGTCGAACAGGTCCTCGACAGCGGCATCGCCATGGCCGGGATTGGCACCGCGCTGGCCGTGGAGCCGCACCTGGTCAAGCATTGGCGCGAAGGCCAGAACAGCCATCCGCAACTGCCGCCGATCCGCTGGAAGCGCAAGCCCCTGGCGGCGCTGGCGAGCATGGCGGTGGTCAAATTCCAGCTGCATCGCTTGAGCCGTGGACGCACCACCCGGCCCAAGGTTTCGGCGTTGTTGGCGTTGATTATTGATCAGTTATACATCGCCAAACGCACGCGTCAGTATCGCCGGGCCATGAGCGCGGACTGATGGATCGCTATTGGCCGGTAAACCGCAGTCGCGACAACATCCGTAGATCCCCCGCGCGGTAATATTGATCAGTCCAGCTGTTATCCGTCGCCAACGGCTGGACCTGCTTGAGCGCAAGTTTTTTCGCGAAATAACGAAAGCGGTAATGCTCGTAGAACCGCAGCAACTCCAGGCCATAACGGTCTGCCAGATCGGTATCGCCGCGAATGATCAGATAGTTTTCGTCATTGCCGTTGCTGGCTGCGTCGCTGAGGTTGTGGCTACCGCTTATGATCGTCGGCGCATCACTGGTGAAGTCAGTGACGATGGCTTTGGTGTGCACCAGGATATTGCCCTTCTGACCCTCCCTGCTTTCCTTGAGCCAGCCTTCCAGCCCTTTGTCGAGCAGGGCAACGGTGGTGAATTCAGCGGTGCGGTCGGCGTGAAACCCGGTGATTTCGCTGGCGGTGTTTTGCAGGCCATAGCGCAGGATGTCGTCATGGGGCAAGCCGAGCAAGGCGTTGAGGATGGCGTCGGGCAAGGCGAACGCAGTGACGAACAGCACGTCCTTTTTCGCGGCATTGATGATCGAGACGAACTCATCCAGGTCACCTCCGCCCGAGCGCGGCGAGAACCCGGCGAAAAGTGCCTGCGTCGGATCCATCGGGTTGTGCTGCGTGATCCATTGCCGCGTGGCGCCGACATCTGCCGGCGTGCTCCAGACCTGCTCGAAGGTTTGCAGATAACGGGTACTGAGCCGCGTATCGTCCAGCACATGCACCACGTTGGCCTGACGGTAAACGCCGTTGGGGGTGAAGTTGGTACTGCCGCAGAGTACCGCTTCGGGCTGATACTGCCCCGCTGCGTCGAGCCGACTCAAGACCATGAACTTGTTGTGAAAGATATTGTGGGTGACCCGCCCGCGTTTGTTCGCCTGGGGGATATTTTTCAGGCTGACCTCGTTCAAGACGGTAGTGTCGTCGCCCGGTTGCGCGTGATAAAGGACGCGAACTTTCACGCCGCGTTCCAGCGCAGCCTCCACTGCGTCGACTATCACCTGTAACTGGTACTCATAGATGGCGATATCCAGCGCCCACTTGCCATCGACAGCACGCGCGATAAACCCCAACAAGCGCCCGAGCAAACCGTTCTCCAACCATCTACGCGGGGCATCGGGCCAGGCTTCGATGGGCAGCTTGTTCTTTTTGCCAATGAGTGCATCGAGATCGGGAAACTTGCGCTCGAACGCCTGACTGGCGGCTACTGCGCGGTTGAAATTGACACTTTGGTTGCCGGGATGGCCATCGTCGGAGGTGACCGTTACCTCCAGGCACTCACCCAGTTGTGGCGCATTGTGGCTGCCGTAGACCAGGTAGACCCGATAATGGATCGTCATCCCCGGATTGACCGCGTAATCGGCCCAGCGGAATTTCTGTAACGGTGCGATATCACTGGGCGTGGCGTGCAACTGGGGGAAGGTATGGTCCTTGTCCGGGAACGTCAGGCTATTGAACAGAAACATCCAGGGTTTGCTGCCCTGCTGTTTTTCAATGGCAAAACCCAACAGGCCAATGCGACGGGATTCGGCCAGGTCCATGGCCAACAGCACGCCATTGGTGCCGGCGTAAGCCTTGACGCGAAAATCGCCCTGTTCATTGACGGCCAGGATACGCATGGTTCACTCCTGTGATGGATTTGCCCGGTGAGCATAGATCGTCGATGAATTTTTACCCTGACGACCCGAAACCGGATTGATGCCGTCGCGAGCAAGTCGGATCGCCGCACCGCCGCTCCCACACCGGATCTTTGCCAGATCTGATGTGGGAGCAACTTTGCTCGCGAAGAGGCCAGCACAGACAGCGCAATGTTCAGCCTGGAAGCAGATCGTCCATATGTCGATAATCCGATTGCAGCTGCGCAGCCAATACTTTGCTGCGCCCAAGACGAATCGGCCCGCGTTCGATGTCGATCACCAGCCCTGGGCATTCGATTGCCGGCAGCATGGACCAGTCCTTCAGCCGCCCATCGGTCACCAATAAAAGTCTTTGCGGTTCCGCCGGAAAGCGTTTTTGCCGCGCGGTCAGCCAGTGCCTCGCCTCACCCAGCGCCGCCAGCAACGGCGTTCCGCCGCCTGCGCCGAGCCCATCGAGCCAATGGCGCAAACCGTTGGAAGCCTTCAACCCTTGCACCTGCCACTTGGGCACCGAGCCGCTGGCGGTCAGCAACGCCAGGCGCGCACGTTGGCGGTAGGCATCATCGAACAGCTGCGCCAGCAAGCCTTTGGCATCACTCAACGCCTGATGACGGCGGGTCGAAGCCGACGCATCGACAATCACCAGCCACAATTCTTGGGGCGAACGGGTGCGCAGTTGATACAACAGATCAGCACGCTGACGGGGCCGACCATTAAGCAAGGTGCCGGGCCAGTTGACCGAACCGCTACGTGCTGCATGATGCTTGCCTTGTTTGCCGTGGTCCAGCCGCCCGGCCCGGGGTCTGGCATTCGCCCCCGCGTCGCAGCGAGGGCGAATGCCTAGGGCTTTTTTGGCCAGCTCGGCACTTCACGTCGTGCGCCGACCGCGAGCGCCTGGGCAGGCAACTCGCCCCACTGGCCCTGCCCTTCGCTTGGGTTGGCGTGCTGCGGCGCCGATTGTTGCGTCGCCTGGGATGGCTGAGGCGCCGGAGCTGAATGCTCGCGACGACGATGGCGCAAGGCGAACTCGGCGACTGCGTCGATATCTTCCTCGGCGATGGCGTTCGCCCCGCGCCAGGCGGCATGAGCCCGTGCGGCACGCAGCCAGACCAGATCGGCGCGCAATCCATCGACCCCGGCAGCAAAGCAACGCTCGGTAATCTGTGCCAGCGCCTGGTCGTCGAGGGGAATGCTAGCCAGTGCATTGCGTGCGTTCCGGCAACGCTCGCGCAGAGACGCCTGCGCCGATTCCCATTCGGCGCAGAAACCTTGCGGATCACTGTCGAAATCCAGGCGACGGCGGATGATCTGCCCGCGCTCGGTCGGCGCAGTGTGACCACCGAGGGCGACATTCAAGCCGAAACGGTCAAGCAGTTGCGGACGCAGTTCACCCTCTTCCGGGTTCATGGTGCCAATCAGCACGAACTTCGCCGAGTGCCGATGGGAAATGCCGTCACGCTCCACCAGATTGGTGCCGCTGGCGGCCACATCGAGCAGCAGGTCAACGAGGTGATCGGGCAACAGATTGACCTCGTCGACATAGAGCACGCCACCGTCAGCCTTGGCCAGTACGCCGGGGGAAAACTGTGCGCGCCCCTCGCCCAGTGCCGCATCGAGATCGAGGGTGCCGACCAGGCGTTCCTCGGTGGCGCCCAATGGCAAGGTGACGAACTGACCGCTGGCCAGCAGGTCCGCCAGACCCCGGGCCAGGGTCGACTTGGCCATGCCCCGCGGGCCTTCGATCAGCACACCGCCGATTTTCGGGTCGATGGCGGTCAGGTACAGGGCCAGCTTCAATTCGTCGGCGCCGACCACGGCGGAGAGCGGGAAATGCGGGGTGTCGGTCATTGTTTTATCTCGGTCATGGTCGGTGATCTCACTGGCGCCCCAACCCCTGTAGGAGCGAGCTTGCTCGCGAAGTGGCAATTACATTCAACATCATCGTTGGCTGACAAATTGCCTTCGCGGGCAAACCCGCTCCTACAGGGGGTTCGGTGATTAGCCGTCTTCTTCTATATCCAGCAACAGACTCTCCAGTGCCTCGCGGTACTCGCCCGGCTCCTTCCACAGCCCGCGCTGTTGCGCCTCGAGCATGCGCTCGGTCATGTCGCGCAAGGCGTGGGGATTGTGTTCGCGGACAAAATCCCGGGTGTCCGGATCGAGCAAATAGGCATCGGCCAGCAACGCGTACTGGTGATCGTCGATCAACTGCGTGGTGGCATCGAAGGCGAACAGGTTGTCGACTGTCGCGGCCATTTCGAACGCACCTTTGTAGCCGTGACGCTTAACGCCTTCGAGCCACTTCGGATTGGCCGCACGGGAACGGATCACCCGGTTCAGCTCTTCCTTCAAGGTGCGAATCTTCGGCAGGTCCGGCTGGCTGTGGTCGCCATGATAGCTGGCCGCGGCCTCGCCCTTCAGGCTTTCCACCGCCGCGAGCATACCGCCCTGGAACTGGTAGTAATCGTTGGAGTCGAGCAAGTCGTGCTCGCGGTTATCCTGGTTTTGCAGCACCGCCTGTACCTGGCTCAAGCGCTGGCTGAACTGTTCGCGGGCGGCGGTGCCCTCGTCGGAACCGCCGTAAGCGTAGCCGCCCCAGTTGAGGTAAACCTCGGCCAGGTCCTCGCGGGTTTGCCACAGACGACCGTCGATGGCGCCCTGCACACCCGCGCCGTAGGCACCGGGTTTGGCCCCGAAAATCCGCCAGCCGGCCTGACGTCGCGCAGCGTCTTCATCGAGCCCCGATTGCAGCAAGGCTACACGCTCGGCGCGTACCTTGGCCGCCAACGGATTGAGGTCGTCCGGCTCATCGAGGTCGGCGACCGCTTGCACCGCCGCGTCGAACAAGCGAATCAGATTGGCAAAGGCATCACGGAAGAAACCGGACACACGCAAGGTCACGTCCACCCGCGGACGATCGAGCAAACTCAGCGGCAGAATCTCGAAATCATCGACCCGCTGGCTGCCGGTCGCCCAGACTGGACGCACGCCCATCAGCGCCATGGCCTGGGCGATGTCATCGCCGCCGGTGCGCATGGTCGCGGTGCCCCACACCGACAGACCGAGCTGGCGCAAATGATCGCCGTGGTCTTGCAGGTGGCGCTCGAGAATCAGGTTGGCCGACTGGAACCCGATGCGCCACGCCGTGGTGGTCGGCAGGTTGCGCACGTCCACCGAATAGAAGTTGCGCCCGGTGGGCAGTACGTCCAGGCGACCACGACTCGGCGCGCCGCTGGGACCGGCCGGGACGAAGCGACCGCTCAGGGCATCGAGCAAGCCGCGCATTTCTGCGGGGCCGCAGGCGTCCAGACGCGGGGCAATGACGTCACGCAAACCATCGATAATGGCTTGTACCTCAATCCAGTCCGCGCCCCCCTGTAGGAGCGAGCCTGCTCGCGATGGAGTGTCAGCCACATTGATGCCAACTGACACTCCATCGCGAGCAGGCTCGCTCCCACAATGGTCAGCCAAAGCATCCGAGATCAGTTGGGTGGCGAACAGCTCGAGGCGTTCGCGGGTATCGCCCGCCGTACGCCAGGTCTCGTCGCTGATCAGCAAAAGCGGCTCGGGACGCGGCCCAGTCCACGGCTCGGCCAAGGCGCAATCGAGCGGATCGAACCCTAGTCCGAAGGCCTTGGCCAGTGCCCGCAGCAGACTCGACTGCGCACCGCGGCCATCGCCCCGTGGAATGCGCAACAACGCCAGCAAGGTATCGATACGCAAACGCCCGGTGGGCGATTCGCCGAACACATGCAGGCCATCGCGGATCTGCGACTCTTTCAAGTCGCACAGATAAGTGTCGAGTCGCGGCAACCAGATCGCTGCATCGGCATCGCTGTCGAGCTGCTCGTCCAGCTGCAGTTCACGGTCGATGTGGGTGTCGCGCACCAGTTGCAGAATGTCGCGCTGCAACTCGCGGGCGCGGCGCGGATCGAGCAACTGCGCTTCGTAATACTCGTCGGCCAACAGTTCGAGGTTACGCAGTGGGCCGTAGGTTTCGGCGCGGGTCAGCGGTGGCATCAAGTGATCGATGATCACCGCCTGGGTGCGCCGCTTGGCCTGGGCGCCCTCGCCCGGGTCATTGACGATGAACGGATAGATGTTCGGCAGCGGCCCGAGCAGTGCATCCGGCCAGCAATTTTCCGAGAGCCCCACGCCTTTGCCTGGCAGCCATTCGAGGTTGCCGTGCTTGCCGACGTGGATCACGCCGTGGGCGCCGTAGGTGTTACGCAGCCAGAAGTAGAACGCCAGGTAGCCGTGGGGCGGGACCAGGTCCGGGTCGTGATACACCGCGCTCGGGTCGACCTGATAACCCCGCGCCGGTTGAATGCCGACGAAGGTCAGGCCCAAGCGCAGGCCGGCGATCATCATCCGTCCGCTGCGGCACATCGGGTCGCTCTCCGGCGCGCCCCAACGTTCGAGCACCGCCGCGCGGTTGGCTTCGGGCAGTGCATTGAACATCGCCAGATAATCATCCATGCCCAGGCTTTGCTGGCACGGACGCAGGTCGAGGGTCTCGAGATCGTTGCTGACGCCACCCAGCAACTGCTGGATCAGCGCGGTGCCGCTGTCCGGTAACTCAACCGGTAATGGATAACCTTCGGCATGCAGCGCCCGCAGGATATTCAGCGCGGCGGCCGGGGTGTCGAGGCCGACGCCATTACCGATGCGCCCGTCGCGGGTCGGGTAATTGGCAAGAATCAGGGCAATGCGTTTTTCTGCATTTGGCACCCGCGCCAGATCGACCCAGCGCCGCGCCAGTTCGGCAACGAAATCCATGCGTTCCGGTTGTGGCCGATAGCAGACCACATCCGACTGACTGCGCTCACTGCGCCACGCCAGGTCCTTGAAGCTGATCGGACGGCTGATGATACGCCCGTCCAGTTCCGGCAAGGCGATGTGCATCGCCAGGTCGCGAGGGCCAAGCCCTTGTTCACTGGCACGCCAACCCGGCTCGTTGTCCTGGGCGCAAATCGCCTGGATCACCGGAATATCGCGACGGAACGGCCGCAGGTGCGGCGCTTCGGGACTGGACTGGGCGAAACCGGTGGTGTTCAGGATCACCGAGACGCTGGCCTCGTCCAGCCAGTCCTCGACCATGGAAAGGCAAGCTGGCTCTTTAAGACTGGCCAGCGCAATCGGCAATGGATTCAACCCCGCCGCCTGTAAACGCTGGCAAAAAACATCAATGAAAGCGGTGTTCGCCGCCTGCAAATGCGAGCGGTAAAACAGCACCGCCGCCACCGGTTGATCGGCGTGCCAGTCGGCTTGCCAGTCGCTCAGTGCGGCAGAATGTTGGTGCGGATGGTAAATCGCCGTGCGCGGCAGGGTTTGCGGCTCGCCCCAGGTGTAATCACGCGCCAGCCAGCGGTTGGCCAGACAGCGGAAGAAATCCAGGGCGTTACCCATGCCACCCTGACGCAGAAACTGCCAGAGCCGGTCGCGATCCTCGGCACCGACGGTGCTCAGGTCACTGAGCTCCGGGTCCGGACGATCATCGCCCGGCACCAGAATCACCTGCACGCCGCGCTGCGACAGTTCGACCAGGCGCTCGATGCCGTAACGCCAATAGGCGATGCCGCCGTGCAGTGAAATCAGGATCACCCTGGCGTGACGCAGCACTTCATCGACGTACAAATCGACCGAGGCATGGTTCTGCACCAGCATCGGGTTGGCCAGGCGCACGCTCGGGTAATCGTCGGGCAATTGCTGCGCCGCTTCGGCGAGCAGCGCCAGGCTGGAATCGCCGCTACACAGGACCACCAGCTCGGCAGGGGTTTGTCCAAGGTCGGCAATGTTGTCATCCGACACGAAACCGCCGGGTTGGGTCCTGAGCAGGTGCATGGCTTACACGCTGAGCGCGGCGCGCAATTGCGCTTCGAGCACGGCGGCGTCCAGTTCCTGGCCGATCAGCACCAGGCGGGTTACGCGTGCTTCTTCGGCGCCCCACTGGCGGTCGAAGTGCTTGTCGAAACGCGTGCCCACGCCCTGGATCAGCAGGCGCATCGGTTTGTTCGGGATCGCGGCAAAACCCTTGACCCGCAGGATGCCGTGCTGGACCACCAATTGGGTCAGCGCATCCAGCAGCAAGCTTTCGTCGGCTTGCGGCAGTTCGATGGAGATCGAATCGAAGGCGTCGTGATCGTGGTCGTCATGATCATCGTCACCATCGTGATGATGGTCGTGGTGGCTGTGACGACTGTCGATGTGTTCTTCGGAGCCGGCACCCAGGCCGATCAGCACGTCCAGCGGCAGGCGACCGCTGCTGGCTTCAATGATTTTCACCGCTGGCGGCAATTCCTCGGCGACTTCCAGGCGCACGCGGGCCAGGTCCGCCGGGTTGATCAGGTCGGCTTTGTTGAGAATCACCAGATCGGCGCTGGCCAGTTGGTCGGCGAACAGTTCGTGCAGCGGCGATTCGTGGTCCAGGTTCGGGTCGAGTTTGCGCTGGACGTCGACCTGATCCGGGAACGCGGCGAAGGTGCCGGCGGCCACGGCCGGGCTGTCGACCACGGTGATTACCGCATCCACCGTGCAGGCGCTGCGGATTTCCGGCCACTGGAAGGCTTGCACCAGCGGCTTGGGCAGGGCCAGGCCCGAGGTTTCGATGAGGATATGGTCGAGATCGCCGCGACGGGCCACCAGTTCGCGCATCACCGGGAAGAATTCTTCCTGGACGGTGCAGCACAGGCAGCCGTTGGCCAGCTCATAGACACGGCCGTTGGCTTCTTCTTCGGTGCAACCGATGGAGCATTGCTTGAGGATTTCGCCATCAATACCCAACTCACCGAATTCGTTGACGATCACCGCGATGCGGCGACCCTGGGCGTTGTCGAGCATGTGCCGCAGCAGCGTGGTTTTACCCGAGCCGAGAAAGCCGGTGACGATGGTGACGGGGAGTTTGGCCAGTGTTTTCATCGGATGCCCTATGGCTAAGGTGGCGGGCATACGGGACGACGACCGGCAACGCGGGCGCGCGTGCCTGAAGAGTTCGCCACCGGATCACCCCGCCCGGTTGAAAGTGAGAATCTGTGACGAGGCAGGTCTCCTGGCTGACGGTGTGCCGGCCTAGAGCCTGGCATTCGCTGCGCCTTCCCGCCGGCCTCATGGATTGAGTCAGCAGTGGCGTGGCAACGAACATCACCGTTCACAGTTGCGGGGGCAGCCGCGGCATCGACCGCGTTCCCTTCTTAGCTTCGACAAACGCCGAAGAACCTCGAAAGCGCAAGGCTACGCATGGTATTGGGGCGGGTCAATCGCTACGCGCGCCCTCCCCTGTAGGAGCTGCCGAAGGCTGCGATCTTTTGATCTTGTTTTTAAAAAGCAAAATCAAAAGATCGCAGCCTTCGGCAGCTCCTACAAAGAGCCGGGCATCATTCAGCTTCAAGTGAGAACCCTTGCCAATTGACGCCCAACCCCTGCCCATGCTCTCCTACGCACCTTGTTACGGGTGCCCTTCACAGGGTGAAACGGGAAACCGGTGAATCATGTGCTTTACTCTAAAGCCATGTCAGTCCGGTGCTGCCCCCGCAACGGTAAGCGAGCGAAGCGTCAGATCCACTGTGCCAATACGGCATGGGAAGGTGATGCTTTCAGGTTCAGGCCAAGCCTTTGCCCCTCGTGAGCCCGGAGACCGGCCCGCAACACAAAGTGACCAGTACGGTCACTGAACCAACAAACCCGCGGTGGGCGGGCGCTGTTTGAAACCTTGCGCGCCTGGTCGTGCGGTTTTTTGCATGCGCTCTTAATCCCCGCTGACAGACCAGAGGGAAACGCCATGTCGATCATCAGCAGCGCCGAACACACATCCGCGAGCACCACCTCAACCCTGACCCAACGTCTGACCGTCGCCGTCTGCGCGTCGATCCTTGGCGCCTGCCTTGTGTATTTTGCCGGTTTCTCGCACATCGAAGCGGTGCACAACGCCGCCCACGATACCCGTCACAGCTCCGCGTTCCCGTGCCATTGAGAGCTGTCGTCATGATCAAGCGTATTGCGCAAACCGCAGGTTTCACCGGGTTGCTGGCCGCCCTGTTGCTGACCCTGCTGCAAAGCTTCTGGGTCGCTCCGCTGATTTTGCAGGCCGAGACCTACGAAAAATCCGAGCCGGCCGCTGTTGAAATGCATGAACACGCCGACGGTGCGATGGCTGCCCACACTCACGATGCGCAAGCCTGGGAGCCGGAAGACGGCTGGCAGCGCGTGCTGTCGACCACCGGCGGCAACCTGGTGGTAGCGGTCGGTTTCGCCCTGATGCTCGCCGGCCTGTACACCTTGCGTGCGCCGACCAAAACCTCCCAGGGCCTGCTCTGGGGCCTGGCCGGTTATGCGACGTTCGTGCTCGCGCCGACGCTCGGCCTGCCACCTGAATTGCCCGGCACTGCCGCCGCCGATCTGGCACAACGGCAACTGTGGTGGATTGGCACCGCTGCTTCCACTGCCGTCGGTATCGCCCTGATCGTATTCAGCCGTCACTGGCTGATGAAAGTCCTCGGCGCAGCGATTCTCGCCGTCCCCCATGTGATTGGCGCGCCGCAACCGGAAGTGCATTCGATGCTCGCTCCGGAGGCACTGGAAGCCCAGTTCAAAATCGCTTCGCAACTGACCAACGTGGCGTTCTGGCTGGCCCTGGGCCTGATCAGCGCCTGGTTGTTCCGTCGCAAAAGCGATGGTCAATACCACGCATGACGGATATCAGCACAGCGCCGACCCTGGTGGTCGGCCTGGGCTGCCAGCGCGGCTGCCCCGTCAGCACGTTGCTGGCGCTGCTCGATCAGGCACTGGAGGCGCACCAGATTGCTCGTCATGAAATCAAGGCCCTGGCCAGCATCGACTCCAAGCGTGACGAACCTGCGCTAATCGAACTGGCCCAACAGCTTGGCCTGGAATTGATGTATTTCAGCAGTGAACAACTGGCCGCTTATGAACCGCAACTCAGTCATCAATCGCAAATAGCGTTTGAACGCACCGGTTGCTACGGCGTGGCGGAAAGCGCCGCACTGGCCCTGGCGGAACAACTCGCCCAGGCCCCGGCAAAACTGCTGATTCCACGACAAAAATACGCCCAGGCAACCCTGGCATTGGCCGGCGCGGCATAAAAAACCCGATAATCCCCACCGTTGATCATGAACACTCTTCATCTGAAGCCCTGTTCAGCCCCTTTTTTCCCCACAGGAACCGACGATGACCGTCTACTTCATTGGCGCAGGTCCCGGCGACCCCGAACTGATTACCGTCAAGGGCCAGCGGCTGATTCGCAGTTGTCCGGTGATCATTTATGCCGGTTCCCTGGTACCGGCCGCCGTACTGGAAGGTCACTGTGCCGAACAGGTGGTCAACAGCGCCGAACTGCACCTGGAACAGATCATCGACCTGATCAGGACCGCCCACGCCAACGGTCAGGATGTTGCCCGGGTGCACTCCGGCGATCCGAGTCTTTATGGCGCCATTGGCGAACAGATTCGCTATCTGCGCGAGTTGGGAATTGCGTTCGAAATCGTACCTGGCGTGACGGCCACAGCCGCTTGCGCTGCGCTTTTGGGTGCGGAGCTGACGCTGCCGGACGTTTCGCAGAGCGTGATTCTGACGCGCTACGCCGACAAGACCACTATGCCACCCGGAGAGGAGTTCTCCAGCCTCGCGCAACACGGCGCGACCATGGCGATTCACTTGGGGGTCAATCACCTGGCGAAGATCGTTGAGGAACTGCTGCCCCATTACGGCGCCGATTGCCCGATTGCGGTGGTCCACCGCGCGAGCTGGCCGGATCAGGATTGGGTGATGGGAACACTCGAGGATATTGCCGGAAAGGTTGAAGCCAAGGGCTTTCGCCGTACGGCGTTGATTCTGGTGGGTCGGGTGCTGGGCAGCGACCACTTCAGCGAGTCATCGCTGTATCGCGCGGGGCATGCTCATTTGTATCGCCCGTAGGGCCCCATCGCGAGCAAGCTCGCTCCCACATTGAAATGCGGTCAACTGTGGGAGCGACGGTGCGGCGATCCGACTTGCTCGCGATGGCGTCAGTAAATTTCACCCATAAAAAAACGGCGCTCACGGTGCGCCGTTTTTTCGTTTCGCAGCGAACACCTTAGTAATAGGCGTTTTCTTTCTGCGTGTGGTCGGTCACGTCGCGAACGCCTTTGAGCTCCGGGATGCGCTCGAGCAAAGTGCGCTCGATGCCTTCCTTCAGCGTCACGTCGGCCTGGCCGCAGCCCTGGCAACCACCGCCGAACTGCAGGACGGCGATGCCGTCTTCGACCACGTCGATCAGGCTGACCTGACCGCCGTGGCTGGCCAGCCCCGGGTTGATCTCGGTTTGCAGGTAGTAGTTGATGCGCTCGTTGACCGGGCTGTCGGCATTGACCATCGGTACTTTGGCGTTTGGCGCCTTGATGGTCAGCTGGCCGCCCATGCGGTCGGTGGCGTAGTCGACAACCGCATCGTCCAGGAAGGCTTCGCTGAAGTGGTCGATGTACGCGGTGAAGCTTTTGAGCCCCAGCGCGGTGTCTTCGGGTTTTTCTTCGCCCGGCTTGCAGTAGGCAATGCAGGTTTCGGCGTACTGGGTGCCAGGCTGGGTGATGAAGACGCGGATGCCGATGCCCGGGGTGTTCTGCTTGGACAGCAGATCAGCCAGATAATCGTGGGCGGCGTCAGTGATGGTAATAGCGGTCATGGAAACTCCTCGCAGGCTTGGGCGCAGTTTACGCCAATCAACGCGCCGGACAAAGTCCTAGTATTTTTGTCGGGAAAGATTCCGACGATCCCCCTGGTTTTCTGTAGGAGCGAGCTTGCTCGCGATGGTCGCCAACGATAACGCGCACTCCCGGATTTACGCGGAGCACTTGAGACCATCGCGAGCGAGCTCGCTCCTACAAGGGGATTTGTGGTGGTTCAGAGATTCTCGTAGCGGTTCATGTCCAGCACGCCCTCTTCCACCGGATCGGTTTCCTGGATGTAGCGGCTCAGGTCATGGAAATAAGCCCAGAATTGCGGATGACTGCGGCGTATTCCCCAACGTTCGACGATTTTCTCGAAGCTGTCGGTATCCTTGGCGCTTTCCATCGCATCCACAAACGCCGGCACTTGCCCGGCCGGGATGTTGAACATGAAGTTCGGATAGCTGCTGAGTACACCCGGGAAAATCGTCAGAGTGTCGAGCCCCGGCTGATAGCGCAGCGATTCGCCAAGCAGGAATGCGACGTTGCTGTGGGCACGGTTGCGCAGCAGGCTATAGACCTCACGCTTGCCGCTACGGGTTTCGATGCGCAGCAGGGTCGCTTCCGGCAGTTGATCAATCACTTTCAACCCGGCCGCCGGACGCGAAGTCAGGCGGCTTAGCGTCTGTTCGGCACTTTGCAGGTCCGGATCAATGTTCGGCCGCGAGCAGTAGGCGCCGTCGCAGCGGTTGATCGGGTCGGGTCTGGCATTGAGATCGCCGTAACGGGCCAGCAACTGCATGGCAAAGTCGCGCTTGGGATCCTGCGGATTGAGATTCAGCGCAGTCGGCTTGTCATCGTCGATGGACTCGTAGTCCAGCCACATCTTGAATTTTCCACTGTTCTGATACCAGTCGTCGAGGTAGCCATCCCGGGAATCGGCAGGCATCAGGCGCAGGAAATTCTGCTCGGCACCGTTGCGGATCAGGTCGAAATACAGCCGCGTCTGGGCCTGGTGGGACACGTTGCCGAACACATCGAAGTTCACTGCCAGTTGATAGTAAGTACGCTCCAGCAGCGGATAGTCGAACAGCCAGATCGTTTGCGGCACGTCGCCGATCAGGCCTTTGGTCACCGAAGCACTGTCGAAATGGCGGAAGATGCTCAGCAGCGCATTGTCGTTGCCCGCCCACAGGGTCGACCAGCTTGGCGCCGGCTGGTCGGCGTAGCTGTCCCGGCGCAAGGCTTCGTATTCATTACGTTTGTCGCGGTAGTCGTGCCACAGGCTGAGGACGCTGCCGACATCATCGTTCTGCCCCGGCATCGCCAGCAACGGCGTGGCCTGTCCGCGATAGTTCGGATCGGTGACATACAGGTCGTGCTCGGGCGCCTGGAACAGCGCCCAGAAATTATCGCGGATCACGTCCGTGGCGATCTGCCCGCGGCACACCGGGCCGCGGATAAACGTGCGCACAAAGTACTCGGCGTTATCGAGCATGAACTGATAGCGCGCCTGGGCCGGGATCGCTTCGAAGGTGGCAAACGGGTTGGCCCGGCTCTGCGGCCCGTAGCCCGGCAATGCGTCGACCTGCCAGTTGCCGCTGTAGAACAGGCTCTTGACCCGCGCCAGTTTCGCCGCACTCAGCGCATAGGTGATGTGGGTCTTGTGCACGATCACGCCCTGCACAGGCCACAAGCGATAGTAAAACTGCGTGCCCGGATCATCGTTCGGGCGACGGGTGTTGATCAGGTCGATCGGCTGGCCGGTCGGGGTGCGCGAACGCACCCACTGGAAGAAATGCCCAGGCTCGCCATCCTTGAAGTAGAGATGGGCGAGGAACCAGTGCTCGAACAGCCAGCGCCCCACCAGGCTTTCCCGGGCTCCCGGGGAATTGAGCAGGTTTTCCCATTGCACCACCTCCAAGGCTTCCCTGGCGCTGGGCGCCAGCGCCTGCTGATCGATCGGCGCGCCTGCCGCCAGCCAGCGTTGCAGCGTCTGGTACTGCTGGTCAGTCAGGCCGGTCACTGCCAGTGGCATGCCTTCTTTCGGGTGCGAAGCGGCGTAGCCGTCGAACTCCGCGGGCATGGCACACATGTTTTCCCGGTTCAGGCCCAGGACGATGTCTTCCGGCAGCTTGGCGCTGGGCTGCAATGGGGTTTTGTGGCCCAGTTCCAGCATCCGCGCCATCAGTGCGGCCTGGCTGCCCCGGGCATCGAGCACCGAATAGAAGCCCTTTTGCTGCCAGGCCTGTTTGCCGGAGGCGTCATAGAACAGTCGGGTCGGCGCAACGGCCTGGCGGCGGTCACCGTCGTAGACCGGGATTTTCGTCGCGCCCCGTGCCGCGCCCTCGCCGCTGCCCAGGTTGAGCTGACAGGCGGCGTCGTTGCAGGCGTGGCAGGCCACGCACTTTTCAGTGAAGATCGGTTGAATGTCGCGGCTGTATGAAATGACAGAAGAAATCGCCGGACTTTGCGCCACAGCGCCCCAGCTTAAAAACAACAGCAATGTGCCGATGACGAAGCGATACGACATGTCCCTGGTCCTGAATCCTGGAAAAACGCCGCGATTCTACCGGTCTGTCATCCTTGCCAACATGAACGATATTCATGCAAATTCGAGTCTTGCTCCAAAAGCGCACAGGTTTGCTATCATCCCGGCCCTTCGTCATGGTCTTACCGAGTAGTCCAAATGTCCGATCGCAGCGTTCGCCTTCAAGCTCTCAAGCACGCCCTCAAAGAGCGCATCCTGATTCTCGATGGCGGTATGGGCACGATGATCCAGAGCTACAAGCTCGAAGAGCAGGATTACCGTGGCAAACGCTTCGCTGACTGGCCAAGCGATGTCAAAGGCAACAACGACCTGTTGGTACTGACTCGCCCGGATGTGATTGGCGGCATTGAAAAAGCCTACCTGGACGCCGGCGCCGACATTCTGGAAACCAATACCTTCAACGCCACCCAGATTTCCCTGGCTGACTACGGCATGCAAGGCCTGGCGTATGAGTTAAACGTAGAAGGCGCACGCCTGGCGCGCAAGGTCGCCGACGCCAAGACCCTGGAAACCCCGGACAAGCCGCGCTTCGTTGCCGGCGTGCTCGGCCCGACCAGCCGCACCTGCTCTTTGTCCCCGGACGTGAACAACCCCGGCTACCGCAACGTGACCTTCGATGAACTGGTGGAAAACTACACCGAGTCCACCAAAGGCCTGATCGAAGGCGGCGCCGACCTGATCCTGATCGAAACCATTTTCGACACCCTGAACGCCAAGGCCGCGATCTTCGCCGTACAGGGCGTGTTCGAGGAGTTGGGCATTGAGTTGCCGATCATGATTTCCGGCACCATCACCGACGCCTCGGGCCGCACCCTGTCGGGCCAGACCACCGAAGCGTTCTGGAACTCCGTGGCCCACGCCAAGCCGATTTCCGTCGGTTTGAACTGCGCCCTCGGCGCCCGCGAATTGCGCCCGTACCTCGAAGAGCTGTCGAACAAGGCCAACACCCACGTTTCCGCGCACCCGAACGCCGGCCTGCCGAACGAATTCGGCGAGTACGACGAATTGCCGTCGGAAACCGCCAAGGTCATCGAAGAATTCGCCCAGAGCGGCTTCCTCAACATCGTCGGCGGTTGCTGCGGCACCACGCCGGGCCACATCGAAGCCATCGCCAAGGCTGTGGCCGGATATGCGCCGCGCGAGATTCCGGACATTCCCAAGGCGTGCCGCCTCTCGGGCCTTGAGCCGTTCACCATCGATCGCAGCTCGCTGTTCGTCAACGTCGGCGAGCGCACCAATATCACCGGCTCCGCCAAGTTCGCCCGCCTGATCCGCGAAGACAACTACACCGAAGCCCTGGAAGTCGCCCTGCAGCAGGTCGAAGCCGGCGCCCAGGTGATCGACATCAACATGGACGAAGGGATGCTCGATTCGAAGAAGGCCATGGTGACCTTCCTCAATCTGATCGCCGGCGAACCGGACATCTCCCGCGTCCCGATCATGATCGACTCCTCGAAGTGGGAAGTGATCGAAGCCGGCCTCAAGTGCATCCAGGGCAAGGGCATCGTCAACTCGATCAGCATGAAAGAAGGCGTCGAGCAGTTCATCCATCACGCCAAGCTGTGCAAGCGCTACGGCGCCGCCGTGGTGGTGATGGCCTTCGACGAAGCCGGCCAGGCCGACACCGAAGCGCGCAAGAAGGAAATCTGCAAACGCTCCTACGACATTCTGGTCAACGAAGTCGGCTTCCCGCCGGAAGACATCATTTTCGACCCGAACATCTTCGCCGTGGCCACCGGCATCGAAGAACACAACAACTATGCTGTGGACTTCATCAACGCCTGTGCCTACATCCGTGACGAACTGCCGTACGCCCTGACCTCGGGTGGCGTGTCCAACGTGTCGTTCTCGTTCCGTGGCAACAACCCGGTGCGCGAGGCGATTCACTCGGTGTTCCTGCTGTATGCGATCCGTAACGGCCTGACCATGGGTATCGTCAACGCCGGCCAACTGGAGATCTACGACCAGATCCCGGTGGAGCTGCGCGACGCCGTGGAAGACGTGATCCTCAACCGCACCCCGGAAGGCACCGACGCCCTCCTCGCCATCGCCGACAAGTACAAGGGCGACGGCAGCGTCAAGGAAGCCGAGACCGAAGAGTGGCGCAACTGGGACGTCAACAAGCGTCTGGAGCATGCGCTGGTCAAAGGCATCACCACCCACATCGTTGAAGACACCGAAGAATCACGCCTGTCCTTCAGCCGCCCGATCGAAGTGATCGAAGGTCCGCTGATGGCCGGCATGAACATCGTCGGCGATCTGTTCGGCGCCGGTAAAATGTTCCTGCCTCAGGTGGTGAAATCCGCTCGGGTGATGAAGCAGGCCGTGGCGCATCTGATCCCGTTCATCGAACTGGAAAAAGGCGACAAGCCGCAGGCCAAGGGCAAGATCCTCATGGCGACCGTGAAAGGCGACGTGCACGACATCGGCAAGAACATCGTTGGCGTAGTGCTGGGTTGCAACGGCTATGACATCGTCGACCTCGGCGTGATGGTCCCGGCGGAAAAAATCCTGCAAGTGGCCAAGGAACAGAAGTGCGACATCATCGGCCTGTCCGGCCTGATCACCCCGTCGCTGGATGAAATGGTCCACGTCGCCCGCGAAATGCAGCGCCAGGACTTCCACCTGCCGTTGATGATCGGTGGCGCGACCACCTCCAAGGCGCACACGGCGGTGAAGATCGAGCCGAAGTACAGCAACGACGCGGTAATCTACGTCACCGACGCCTCCCGCGCCGTGGGCGTGGCGACCCAGTTGCTGTCCAAGGAACTCAAGGCCGGCTTCGTCGAGAAAACCCGCCTGGACTACATTGAGGTTCGCGAGCGCACTGCCAACCGCAGCGCCCGCACCGAACGCCTGAGCTACGGCGCGGCCATCGCCAAGAAGCCGCAATTCGACTGGGCGAGCTACACGCCGGTCAAACCGACTTTCACCGGTACGCGGGTGCTGGACAACATCGACCTCAACGTTCTGGCCGAATACATCGACTGGACGCCGTTTTTCATATCCTGGGACCTGGCCGGCAAGTTCCCGCGCATCCTCCAGGACGAAGTGGTCGGTGAAGCCGCCACATCGCTGTACAAAGATGCCCGGGAAATGCTCACCAAACTGATCGACGAGAAACTGATCAGCGCCCGCGCGGTGTTTGGCTTCTGGCCGGCCAACCAGGTGCATGACGACGACATCGAGCTCTATGGCGATGACGGCAAGCCAATGGCCAAGCTGCACCACTTGCGTCAACAGATCATCAAGACCGACGGCAAGCCGAACTTCTCCCTGGCCGACTTCGTGGCGCCCAAAGACAGTGAAGTGACCGACTACGTGGGTGGCTTCATCACCACCGCGGGGATCGGTGCCGAAGAGGTCGCCAAGGCCTATCAGGACGCGGGCGACGACTACAACTCGATCATGGTCAAGGCCTTGGCCGACCGCTTGGCCGAGGCCTGTGCCGAGTGGCTGCACCAGCAGGTGCGTAAAGACTACTGGGGTTACGCCAAGGACGAGACACTGGACAACGAGGCGCTGATCAAAGAGCAATACACCGGCATCCGTCCGGCACCGGGCTACCCGGCTTGCCCGGATCACACCGAGAAAGCCCAGCTGTTCGCCCTGCTCGATCCAGAAGCCGAAGAAATGCGCGCAGGCCGCAGCGGCGTGTTCCTCACCGAACACTACGCGATGTTCCCGGCAGCGGCGGTCAGCGGCTGGTACTTCGCTCACCCGCAGGCGCAATACTTTGCCGTGGGCAAGATCGACAAGGACCAGGTGCAGAGCTACACCTCGCGTAAAGGCCAGGAATTGAGCGTGACCGAACGCTGGCTGGCGCCGAACCTGGGTTACGACAACTAAACAGCCTTGCCAACCACATTGTGGTTGGCAAGGCCCTCTGTAGGAGCGAGCCTGCTCGCGATTGCGGAACATCATTCAACATTGATGTTGACTGATAGACCGCTATCGCGAGCAGGCTCGCTCCTACATTAGTTATCCGGCGGCTGATTCAGCTGCTTCTGGCCGAGGTCCCCGGTTGCGGCTCCCCACCCGCAACCTCCTTTCGGGACAACTCGATCATCTTCGCATTGCGCGCCGCCGCCTGTTCGAACAGCTGGTTCAAGAAGGCAC
This sequence comes from Pseudomonas sp. 05L36, assembly GCF_056398125.1. Lineage (NCBI taxonomy): Bacteria > Pseudomonadati > Pseudomonadota > Gammaproteobacteria > Pseudomonadales > Pseudomonadaceae > Pseudomonas > Pseudomonas sp. 05L36. Next base: position 46,965 of record NZ_JBFTOU010000017.1, read on the forward strand.
CATCATCGGCGCTATCAGCACCGTCATCCTCCCCTGCCTGACTCTGCGCCTCATCAAGTGCCCTGAACACTTCAGGGTATTTCTCCTTGAGGTAATCCACCCAATAGTCGCGCTGGATCAAGTCTTCGAAAAACCCGTCGGACCGCTCCGCATTGACGACTTCCGCGCGCGCGTCCGCCAGTTGTTGCCGCGTGACGCCAGAGGCATACGTCATGTGCTTCGGCTGCCCCGGCAGCTCCAGGCCATCGTCCCACCCGCCGGTCAGGCCGATTCGATAACCCAGGCGTACTTCCGCCTGATCCTGACCGGCATGGGTAGCGGCTTTCGTCGCCAGTTCATCGACCTTGTCCAATCGGAAAAGCCGTCTGGACAACCTCAATAAGGCTTTGCCTTTTGCACCGGGCCATTCGGCAGACACTTCTTGCAAGGCATTGTGTGTATACACCGTGCTTTCCAGCGCACTGAAGGTCAGGATTCGACCGTCGACACAGGTGCCGTGAGTGTTTGAACTGGCAAACAGCGTTTCTCGAAGTCCGGTGTTGCCAGCGGCGGCCTCCATGACTGTCCAGACCCGTCGCGTCAGGTCGGCATTTGCTACCTGGAACTCACGCGTGTCCTGCAACCGTGAAAGCAAATGGAAGAACGCCGCGTTGTCCGGTTCCGCCGCCAGTTGATTCCAGAGCCGAGTCTTGCTGGCTACCTCCTCGGGAGGGGCATTGGCCAACCAGGGTGCCTTCTGCTCGACCTCGAGTTCCCTGCCGGAAAGATCTTCATCAGATTCGATGCTGCTTTCACTGACCGCTTCACTTTCATTACGCGCTTGATCAATCCACTGGTCCAGATCAACGCGCGAGTATCCAAAAACGGTGGCGCGCGCCCCCCTTTCGCGAAACTCCTGCATTTGCTCAAGGGCCTCAAGCGACAGATTGAAGTTGTCGCTGAGGTCCGTGCCCGACATCAGCACGTCATGGCTGCCATCCAGGGCCTGTGGAGGAATCGACGTGATGTCGTTTCCACTCAGGTTCAGCGTCCTGAGATGACTGGTATCCAGCGCGCCAACCGGCCATTCGGTCAAATTGTTGTTACGCAGATCCAGCGTCTCCAATCGCTCAAAAACGCCGAGATCGAATTCATCCAGTGCGTTGTAGCTCAGATCCAGCCATTGCAAACGCTGCAGAAGGTTCAACGAGGCATACAGATGATCGCTATCGCTGAATCGGTTCGAGGACAAATCCAGTCGTTCAAGGGTGTGCATCCGGCCAACCGGCTCGGGGACCGCTTGCAGGCCATTGCCATCGAGCTCCAGTGTCCTGAGCTGCTTGAAAGCCTGTAGAAACCCATCGGAGCCCTGTTCACCCAGCCTTGTCCCGGTCAGGATCAACGTGCCCACGTGGTCGAACACTGCGGGCAATTCGGGAAGATCGCCCAATTGCAGGCCGTCGAGACTCAACACGGTGTCTGCAGCACCTTGCGCGGCACTCAGGCTCTCACGCCAGCAATCAAGGATTCGCAATGCGGCCTGGTTGCGGCTTGCCGATGAGGCTACCCAATCAGCGCCACTTGACGCGCGTGCGAACAGCCAGCCGTTCAATTGGCACGTCAGTTCATCATGGGTCCGGTCCCATCCGGCAATCCGCTCGCTGATTTGCACCTCGTTAGCCCCGCTCTCGCGCAGCTGTTCAATCACTTGCAGGGCTTCATCTTCCGCGAGCATCGGCTTTAACCGCTGCAGGCGCCTGACAAGATGCGCAGCCCCTTCCCCCACAGGAATTTTCGGCAGGGGCAGCAAATGGCGAGCGATGGAAAAACCGCTCTCGGTCGGAGGAAAAACTGACGGCACCCTCCCCTGGGCGAACCTTTTCAGGGTGCCCTCAGGTAGACCACGCTCCAGCTCGATCTGCCTGCGGGCGATGTCCAGCACAATCACCGCCTGCGGGGTCAATGGCGTGCCGGTCAGATCGGTCTTGAGCAGCAGCTCGCTTTCAAGCACCGTCTCCGGGAACGAGGAAATCCTGCTGTCGCGCAAATCCAGCCAGCTCAGCTCTGGCAAATCTTGCACCCCTGTCGGCCATTCATGCAGGTGGGTCGCCCGCAAGTCCAAGGCTTTAAGACGCGACATATGACTGACATCCAGCGAATTCAGCGGATTGTTGTGCAGGTCCAGATATTCAAGTTCGTGCAATCCATCAAAACCATGGGCCAGCGCAGGGTCGTCAACAATCGCGTTGCCAGAAAGGTCCAGACGGGTCAGCTTCATAAGATCACCCGCTGCAATTGGCACAGCGGTCAACCCGCTGCCACTCAGATCGAGTTGTTGAAGTTCGGTAAACCCCCGAACAAAGCCACGGACTTTTTCAGCAGGCGCTTTCACGCCTTTCAAAGATAACCGCTGAACATGCGCGAAAGCCGCGCCAGGCAAGTCGGGGAATTCACTGAGTTCCAGGTTCGGCAAATCGAGCAACGTGGCGTCGACCGTCGCGCCGTAGCGTTTGAATGCACCGTTGCGCCAGCAAGCCTTGATGGACATCGTGGCCCTTGTCCGCCCCAGCACCTCATTGATCGCCTTTGGCGTCTGCATCACGCGTTGGGTCCAGTCTTTCAGTTGACGATCGAGCACACCTGACATCTGGCTCAAGGCATCGACCGCCTCGAACCGTGCATCTGCCTCCCGCCACTGCTCGAAAAACTGATTGAACATGCCTTCGAGCGACCCGTTCATCCCCACGGCAAGACGCGACAGTTCACCCTTGCAGTAGCCCCTGACCATTTCCTCCCGATCAACCAGGTGCTCGGGGTGATTAGTGACGTACTCAAACGCCGGTTTGAAGTGTTCACGCGAGAAGTTCGACCAGTCCAGAGACAAGCCGGACCAGAGTTTTTCATGCCCCAGGAAAACCCCGTCAGGCAATGTTCCGATTCCGGTACCGTTGAGGTTCAGGCGTTCCAGCACCGGTAAATCAAGCACCCCGACCGGCCATTCACGCAGCGCGCGCGAGGATATTGCCAACCTGCGCAGATTGCGCAAACGACTGACATCCAGGGCCATCGGCGTGAGATCCGAAGAATAAACGTCGAGCTCCTGCAGCGTCGTCAATGCACCTAACCTTGAGGGCATATCCAACGCGCGGGGAGAGGCTGAGTAAAGGCTCAGCCCTGTAAGTTCCCGCATTCTGCCCAATGCCTCTGGCACATTACTGAATTCACCTCCCGTTGCATTGATCCTGAGTTTTTTCAATCCGGGGAAATTTGCCAGCAGTTCGTCGGCATTGGCATCAGTAATGCCCCGCCCTTGAATGCTCAGCTCACGCACATGCGAAAAATCCGCCGACAGCGGGGGAATCGGGTCGTCACAGGTCAAATCCAGCGAACTGTAGAAAGGCAATTGCTCTGCCAACGGCGAATTACGCCAGCATTCCTTGAGATTTCGCGCGACAGCGCTTTTGCCCCCCAGTACGGTCTGCAAATCAGGCTCCGGTGTCCCGACCCATTGGTCGAGCGTTGACTCAAGCGCCTCCCACTCACGCGTACGCTCCTGCAATAAGCCATAAATCTGTGTGTCGCTTTTCCCGGCCCGCAACTGCTTCAGGATAAAACTGCTGGCGTTTTGATCGGAGAGCCCGGGATAGACAGACTGAACCCGAGCGACCAATGAAGGATTCAAGCCTTGTCCGCGCCCACTGGCGGGGTAACCCACCTGTCGCTCATTCACTCGCACGGGGGGCTTGAACACAGCGCGCCTGCCGGCCCGGCTCTCCAGATGTTGCATTAACTGCACCCGGTGTTGCACTGCCGAGTCAAAAATCGCCGTTTGCAACCCGGCGCTTTGACCGACGTGCGGAACCCCCAACGCCTGGCGGGACTCATCGGGCAAGGCATGCATGATGGAACTGAAGAAGTTGTCGCCACTGCGGGGCACGCTATTGAGCGCCTCTCCTCGCTCATCGAACGCTTGGTAGGCCGCCCCCTGCTTGACGACATACTTGCGACTTGCGGCGTTCTCGCGGCCAATGCCATCGATCAGCGGACCGTTGACGTGACCGTCACGAACCTCCAGACGCACCTCGCCGGACCAGCCCGGCAGCTTTTCCAGGGCATGCAGGGCGAGCCATTGGCTATCGGGGGAAGTCATATTGTCCCGGTACAGACCGGCGAAAGCCCGCACCTGACGCCCCTGCTGCGCGTACCAGCGGGCCTCCTCGAGCATTTTCAGCGGAATTCGCTGGGTGTTCCGCAGGCGTGTCAACTCCTCGGCATTGGCGTCGAGCAGAACTCTTCGGGCTGCAGAATCACTCAGCCCCGGACACGCTCGCCGCAGCCTTGCGATGAATGGCGCGCTGCTTTGCTGCTCGATGATGGGTGCCGCTCCTGGATCTGCCACGAATAGCCTCAGGGCCTCTGTCAGTTCAGGGGGCGCAGGTAAATTATCCGCATGCATCTTGCGCAAGGCATTGTCGCTGACGCCGCTGATATCAGCGGCCTCAAGCAATTGATTGTCCGTCAATGCCTCGGTGGCATGGCCCATGCGCCGCAACAGGGTCAAGCGATCCCACTCCAGCGGCCGCTCCAGCCCGTGGCGCCAGGCTCCCTGCCCATTGTGTTCAAGAACGGGTTGCCAGGCCTGCGCATCGGTCGGATGTTGAATGCGCCATTTTTTCAGCGATTCATCGTAGGTGGTTTCATAGACTTTACCGGCCTGCCGGATGCAGGTTTTGCCATTGACCCGGTACTGCCCCAAGGCATTCGGCCGGACATCGGCCGCCAGCGCGACATCAAGCTCATAGGCGCGCAAATCCGGCTTCCACAGTCGCGTTTCACCATTGGGCAATTTGACTTGCTCCAGGCGCTCGACCACAGGTTCGGGTTTCACCGCTGCCAGTTTACCCAAGCCTTTGCCCACGCCGGCCATCACGGTGATCAGCGCAAGATTTTCCGCCACATCGATCAGGTGCGCCTTGGCGGCATTGCGATCACCCTCACTCCACTCGATCGCCCCCTCGAAAGACTCATACAGCAATTGACCCGCCATCACCGTCAGCATGATTTCGCCCAGTACCGGCACGAACATCGACACCAGGTTCAACCCCAGCATGCCGACTTCCAGCAGATGATTGAGCTTTTCCGCCCGTACCCTGGCATCGACGTCAGCCGTGGGAACCGCATGGCTACGTGCATCGGCGATGACTTTCGCCCGGTTTTGTTCGTAAAGATACGTCCACGGATCGGTGTTGGCAGACCAGACTCCTGCCGCATCTACACGATTGATTTCGCTGGGATTGAGATAAGGATCGTCCACCGGTTCCCGCTTACCCTGATGCTCAGGGGGCAGCTCCTTGACTCTGACGATGTCCGAAAACGGAGGAATGTACTGAACAACCTTGAACCAGATGGAATGTAAAGGATCCGTGGGTGAACCCGCCGCTTTACGAGTGAACTGGCTGAAGTAATAAGGGCGTTCGGCGTAAGCCACGAACTGGCTGAAAAAGCGCTGGTGCGCCGTCGGCCCTCCATTGTCGGCAGACTTTGTATTCCGAGCCGTGAACTGTCGCTTGAACTCTTCGCGCCACTGCGCGGAGGTGTATCGCTTGAGCGGATGCTGCGGATCATGAGGAACATAAACAATGAACTCATCGGTATAGCGGTACTGTTCGCAGATGGCGAACACGACGCAACCGGTCATCCTGCGCTTCATCAGGCTCAGGTCGCTAAACCAGACCGGCTTGCCACCCAGCCGGGGATGGACTTCACCATCAATGACCGAAAGGATCATCCTGTAGTCTGCGGGCTCGATATCCTTTTTCAGCAACGCCAGCTCCGCAGCCGCCCTCATTGCGGTCTTCTGACTGTCGATGAATTGCCGGCGCAGCGTCGCTTCAACCTGCGCCTCGGCAGGCTGGAAAAACGCCTTTACATAGATTTGGTACTGCGCACCGATATCCAGCGTACGGCACAAGGACAGGAACTGCCTGATCGTGAGGTCGATGTTGGCAACCTGGAACGTGCCAGGAGTCGACGTTTCTACTACAAAAGCGGACTTTTCATGGAAAGCGCCCTTTTCGCACTCGGACGCTTCGAAGTTATGCAGTGCAGCCTGCAGCAATGAAAGTTTCATCACCTCGAAGGATGAGATTTCTACTTCCAGCACACCAATTGCCAGCGGCCGTCGCAGACACACCAGGGTCTTGTCGACATCTGCGTCAACCCCAAACCGGTCTTTCAGGGCCTTGACCAGTAAGGGCCTGGCGAACGTGTCGATGTCCTGTAAAGTCGACAGGGTCTTGTCCAGCCGGGTCTGCGAAGCAAGGCTGGCGCTGAAGCGCTCTCTCAACGCATTCTGTTGCTGGATGGATGCGCGCTGATACCAGCCTGGCAATTGTGTGCCGGCATCCTTCAATGCAACGCGTCGTTCAGGCGTTGCATTGATCAACCAGTCGGGAGTCTTGCGTTGAAGAAGTTCACTGTGGATGCTGCTTTTACCTGATACCCGCGACTTCAACGGGGGAGCGTTATTGTTTGAAATGGACATAATGTTTTCCTGACAAATGGAACGTCAGGACATCACGTCAGGGAGGCCAATCTGCGGTACATAATTATTGCCAACGGTGGACTGGTTACAAACTGCTTCAATCGTCACCTGGCCGGTCACGGCATCGACGCCGGGATTGGCTATGCTCTGGGAACCTACATACAGGCGAGGGATTTATGGACGATCCAGTCGACAACAACAAACCGCCGACCTTCTGGCAGATGCTGCACAGCGTGCTGGCTGCCGCGTTCGGGGTACAGAGCGGGAAGAATCGGGCCCGGGATTTCACCCACGGCAAGCCGAGTCATTTCGTGATTCTGGGGATTCTGTTCACGGCAGTGTTCGCGTTGACGCTGTTTGGCATCGTCAAACTGGTGGTGTACCTGGCGGGTATCTGAACCGGCTCAGTGCATCAGGGCTTGCAAGCTGAACGGGTAGCGCCAGGACGTCGGTCGCCCCTTGGCCGAGAGTTTCTGGAAATCCACACCGTAATCCTGAGTTGAGCTCAAAGCCAGCAATCGCTTGGCTTGTGCGTGATCGATCAGCTGCAACAACGGAATCTGCCGGTCGCGCCCACCGTACTGGCTGACATCCACCCCCTGGTCGTAGTCGTGCAGCTGCACCAGCGCCCAACCACCCAGAGTGAAGTGGCCGCCCAACAGCACACTCAACCGCCCATCCAACAGCGCCTGTAACGCGGCCGGTGAATTGTTGATGGCACTGAACAGCGCGTCCTTGCCGGGCTGGCCTCCGGTTTCGGCGTAAGCCTGCATGGCGCCAAAGGCCATTTCATCGTTGGCCGACCAGACCAGCGACGTTTGCGGATAACGCTTGAACAATAACCTGGCCTGTTCATAGGCGCGCTCGCGGGTCCAGCTGCCATAGACCAACTGGCGCAACCGCACTTCAGGGTGTTCGGCCAATGCCCGCATCATGCCCTTCTCACGCTGTTGCGCGGCTGGCGTGTTCTTCAGGCCGGAAAAGGCCACCAGATCAATGGCCTGACCGGGCGCGACCGGGCGATGCAGGCGAATCAGCTGCTTGAGCATCAAGTAGCCGCCCTCCTCATTGTCGGGCACCAGGCTGCCCAACCAGTCGGAATACTTGTCCGGCTGAGCGCCGAGCAAGCGCACCTGGTCTGCGGTCAGGCCGTTGTTGACCAGAAACAGCTTCACACCGCTGCCTTGAGCCAGACGCAGGATTTCGGGCGCAACGTACAGTTCGTTGACGAACACCAGATAGTCCGGTCGATTCGGCCCTTGCAGGGCTTCGCGGGCCTGTTTGAGTGTGGTTTCAGCGTTTCGCTCGGAATACTGGATGTGCAAATCCATGCCAAGGTCCTTGGCCGCGGCCTGCATGAATTGCGAGTAACTGACCCAGAACGCCTCTTGGGTGGTCCCTGGATTGAGGAACAATACGGACGCCGCCTGGACACATGGTCCCCAGACCATACCCAGCGCCAGCACTGCACCACAGAAGAACTTCAACATTGATCGTCCGAGCCCCCGCAAATTCGCCGCGGATTATATCCAGCGAACCTCCGTAAAACGGCGATTTTTCCGGTTTTAGTCAGACAATCGTCGGAACCGGGCCCGGACGGGGTCGTTTACTGATGGCTGACCCAGAAAACCGCCGTCCCCACGACCAGAATGATCAGGAACAAAATTGCCCAGGCATCAACGGTGCTATCGCTTTTCCGTGCTTTGGTTGGGTTGCTCATTGCATCGCCTCTTGTCGGTTTTATCGGTGATTGCATAAAGACTCGAGCAGAGTAAAGACGACGATTGCCCGCACCACAAACAGGGGCTTTGCAACAAAGATTCTCATTAGGCGATTTGGTTCTTTACATATGCTCAAACATCACTTTTACGCATAACTGCAAACTGGTATCTTGCCCCGGCTCCGTTGGGAGTGCGCGGCCGTGCGCGCAGAATTGCCGAGGTTTTATCGGACGCCAGCAAGCCAAAAAACGCCGCTGTTTCCGACCGGCCCAAGCCTGAGAACAGGACTTATATGTACGTATACGACGAATACGATCAGCGGATCATCGAGGACCGCGTCAAGCAGTTCCGTGATCAGACCCGACGCTATCTGGCAGGCGAGCTGAGCGAAGAAGAATTCCGCCCCCTGCGCCTGCAAAATGGCCTTTATATCCAGCGTTTCGCGCCGATGTTGCGAGTCGCCGTGCCTTACGGCCAACTGACTTCGCGCCAGATGCGAATGATGGCCAAAATTGCCCGCGACTACGACAAGGGCTACGCCCACATCAGTACCCGGCAGAACGTGCAGTTCAACTGGCCGGCCGTGGAAGACATCCCGGACATCCTGGCTGAACTCGCGACCGTGCAGATGCATGCGATCCAGACCAGCGGCAACTGCCTGCGCAACGTCACCACCGACCAGTTCGCCGGTGTGGCCTTCGATGAGCTGATCGACCCGCGCCCATGGTGCGAGATCGTCCGCCAGTGGACCACGTTCCACCCGGAATTCGCTTATCTACCGCGCAAGTTCAAGATCGCCGTCAACGGTTCTACCTCCGACCGCGCCGCCATCGAAGTCCACGACATTGGCCTTGAACCGGTGCACAACGCCGCCGGCGAACTGGGTTTCCGCGTGCTGGTCGGTGGTGGCCTGGGCCGTACGCCGGTCGTGGGCGCGTTCATCAATGAATTCCTGCCGTGGCAAGACCTGTTGAGCTACCTCGACGCCATCCTGCGGGTCTACAACCGCTATGGCCGTCGCGACAACAAGTACAAGGCGCGGATCAAGATTCTGGTGAAAGCGCTGACGCCTGAAGTCTTCGCGCAAAAAGTCGATGCGGAAATGGAACACCTGCGCGGTGGCCAGACCACATTGACCGAAGCCGAAGTGCAACGCGTCGCCAAACACTTCGTCGACCCGGACTACAAGGCGCTGGACAACCAGACCGCCGCCCTGGCCGAGCTCGACCAGCAGCATCCGGGCTTTGCCCGCTGGCGCGTGCGTAATACCCTGGCCCACAAGAAGCCGGGCTACGTGGCCGTGACCTTGTCCCTCAAGCCTACCGGCGTTGCACCGGGCGACATCACCGACAAACAGCTCGACGCCGTGGCCGACCTGGCCGACCGTTACAGCTTCGGTCAACTGCGCACCTCTCACGAGCAGAACATCATCCTGGCCGACGTTGAACAGAGCCAGCTGTTCGCCATGTGGGGCGAGTTGCGCGAGCAAGGTTTCGCCACGCCGAACATCGGTTTGCTGACCGACATCATCTGCTGTCCGGGCGGCGACTTCTGCTCCCTGGCCAACGCCAAGTCAATCCCGATCGCCGAGTCGATCCAGCGCCGCTTCGACGACCTGGACTACCTGTTCGACATCGGCGAGCTGGACCTGAACATCTCCGGTTGCATGAACGCCTGTGGTCACCACCACGTCGGCCACATCGGGATTCTCGGGGTGGACAAGAAAGGCGAGGAGTTCTACCAGGTTTCCCTCGGCGGCAGCGCCAGCCGTGACGCCAGCCTGGGCAAGATCCTCGGCCCGTCCTTTGCCCAGGAAGCCATGCCTGACGTGATCGAAAAGCTGATCGACGTGTACATCGAACAACGTACCGAAGACGAACGCTTCATCGACACCTATCAGCGTATTGGCATCGACCTCTTCAAGGAGCGTGTCTATGCAGCGAATAATTAAGAACAACGAGGTCGTCGACGAGACCTGGCACCTGCTGCCCAAGGATTTCAACATCGACGAGATCAGCAACTGCGACGACCTCATCGTGCCGTTGCAGCTGTGGCGCGAACACAGTCGTATGCTCCTGGCCCGCGATGGCGGCCTGGGCATCTGGCTGGACGCCGATGAAGAGGCCGAGGAAATCGGTGAAGACGTGGCCAGTTTTCAGGTCATCGCCTTGAACTTCCCGGCGTTCACCGATGGCCGCAACTACTCCAACGCCCGCCTGCTGCGTGACCGTTACGGTTTCAAGGGCGAATTGCGGGCCATTGGCGACGTGCTGCGTGACCAGTTGTTCTACATGCATCGCTGTGGTTTCGACGCGTTCGCCATTCGCGCCGACAAAGACCCGCACGAAGCCCTTGAAGGCCTCAAGGACTTCTCGGTGACCTACCAGGCCGCTACCGACGAACCGCTGCCGCTGTTCCGTCGTCGTTGACAACATGAAGCCCTGAACCCACTCGGGATCAGGGCTTTATCGTCTCGCTGTGTTACCCCAAAACTGCTATCGTCACATCGGAATCGGTTGCCCCAAAGCCACCCAGTCCCGGTAGAGCTGCGCACCGGTTTCCAGTGCCGTGAACACCGCAAGCGGGTTATCGAAAGCGCCCACCGGTATCGATGGATTCAGGGTCAATCGTACCCACAATTCATCCGAAGCATCGGCGTCGGTCAACAGACGCCAGACTCGGGCCTGAAGATCCAGATAATTGACCCGGAAATCCGCGGTAAGCGTCAATGTATTCACGGTCCCTAAAAACCGCCCGCCGCCCTGCCTGAGTGCCAGACGCTGCCAGACCCCAAGCCGGGCGCTTCGCTGCGTGACTTCAACCCCGTTCAACCAGGCCACCGGATCCGAATAGTCAGGTCCTGGCGCACTCAGCCACAAGTTGATACCCGTTTGCTCTCGATGCGTGACCAGCCGCTGCAGGGTGTCCTCATCGGTCAGCGGGTTGTTCCACAGCAGTACTCGGTCCCTCGAGATGGCCTGATCGAGTATCGCCTGCGGAACGCGATGAATCTGGTTATTCCTCAAATCCAGCAGCGTCATGTATGGCTGATTCATCACACCAACGGGGCACGTAGAGATTCCCGTATCGTTGAGCCTCAACGTTCGCAACTGGTTCATCCCCAGCACTAAGGGAGGCACACCCAACGGGTTATAGCTCAGATCCAGCGCTTGAAGGTTAACCAGTTGACTTAACTGCGCGGCAGTATCTTCCCGAAAAGTCAGCTGCGTTGCCCGCAGATTCAGCGATTCGAGGTGCTGCAATTGTGGGATCACAGACGGTAATACACTTTCCAGTTGTCCGTTGATATTGGCCAATCGCAGATCGGTCTCTTGCAGATTCAAGGTACGTAAATCGGGAAAGCATTGCAGAAAACCATCGAGGGTTTCTCGTTCGACTAAATGGAAGTTGTTCAGCTTCAGCTCGACCACATCATCGAATCGGGCGTTGAGCGCCGGCAGTCGATGAAAGTCTTCGTAACCCATATTTATCGTAAAGCCGACAACATGATCTCCGGAGTAGTGGCTGTTTTGCTGCGGCGTCCGCTTTTGCAAGATGGCAACCAGTTCATCACCCAGCTCGCCTCTGGTTTCACGTTCATACGTCATCGTATCCTGCAGTAGTTCTGCATTGCGTAATCCGATTTGCAGGTGAGTGAGTCCTTCCGTTCCGGGATCACCCATTTGCAGGAAGTCGACGTCCATATCGTCAATGTCTGCCGCCACTTGATCGAACCATGTTTCCAGATCCACGTGCAGTTGCTGCAATAGCTGTTTCTGCTCGTCAAGGTACGCCTGAGCCCTGCTCCCCAGCCGCTGCATCATTTGATTGGCGTCGGCGTCGGAAAACTCGGGATAGAACTCTTTGTACTGCAACCTGAGCGTATCCTGCGCCAACGTCACAGCCTGCGATGAGCCAAAGCTGCCACCTTTCAATCCCTGTCCCTCGAAAGGCAGCCCTGAGTCCATTCTATGCAGTCCGAGGACAAGTTCGGTACGAGACAACGCATGGTTGCTGATTTTGAGTTTTAGCTCGGCGCCCGGGTCCGAGGACAACAGTTGCAACACCGAACGCTCATCTTCGGACAGCACGCCAACCAGCGCCTCATACAAATTCGTGGGCGCATTGGACAGGCCATGATGCTGGTAGCGGGCTCCCACTTTGATCAGACGTCGACACTCGGGCGCATCAAGTGGACCGCTACGATCCAGGACACGACCTGTGATGGAACCATCAAGCACTTCGACTCGCAGCCCCTTTGGCCACCCGGGCAGATTTTTCAGCGAATGCAAGGCCAGCGTGTCTGACTCGGAACTCACCACTGACCTTAGAAAGAGCCCTTCATAAGCCCGATCGAGGCGCACATGCTGCTGGTATTGGCGCGCCTTGCTGTCCAGCTGTTTGAATAATTGCCTGGCTTCGGCGAGTTCCGGGGCTGCCGTGAAGTCGACGCCGTAACGATCGAGCATTTGCTCCACGGCGGCTCTGGGTAGATTGGGATACTGCCGTTGAAACAACCGGACCCATTGGTGTTCCGTCTGTTGCAACGTCTGATACCGACGGTTGAACAACTCGGCGGGAGCGGTAGATGGATCAGCCAGCGCGGCGACCTCTTGATCGATCCTGAAGCGGTCGACGGTGTCGGCCAGCAAAGGCGTCGGCGTTCGCCCTGCCTGCATCAGACGCAGCATGTCGTCATCGACCGCGCTGACCTTGCCGATCTGTGCCAGCACCTCATCACTGAAAGTCCCTACAGGCGCACCGACGCCACGCAAAAGGTCAACACGGGTCGGCAACGACAGGATTGGTGTTTCGATCGCAGCTGATTCGGAAATCGCCCTGGAACCGGACTGCGCCAACGGTTCCGCTCCGCCGTGCTCTGTCCTGACCAGCGTAGCCACATCCGCCCCTTCGCGGCTAAGCGAGGCGACGCCTGCGGCCAACGGCAGCGCATTGAGCAAGCCAAACACTGTACGGGTGAGCCCCTGAGAACGGTCACTGGCCGTCTTGCCACTAATAACCTGATCCAGGCCAAAACCGGCATCGATCAGTCCGGCCAGGGCCAACAACCCCTCGCCTCCCGGTACAAATAACGCCAAGGGACCGAAACGGTTCACCCACTGCACAATCGGCTCGACGACAGCACTCAAATTGTCGCGATTGACCTGAGCATCGTCGCGAATGGTTTGCTTACTGGCTATGGCCGCCTGCTTCATGCTGAGAACCAACTGCGCAAACGGATCAGTGTTCGAGGAAGCAAGGTCGACGCCGATGTAGTCGGCCGGGTCCCAATAACCATCGTTATTGAAGAAGCCCGACTCCTTGGTCAAGTGATGCTGTCGCGGGAAAATCGCCATGCCATCGAGCGCTGTAAGCACTCCGGCATGAAACGTACCGTCCTCGCGTTCCTCGTCGGCGAAGTGCGCAGCCAGTGCCTGCTTCGTTTCGGTAGCCTTGCCCTGTTCGACTAGCCATTGACGCAGCTGCCCCCTATCGGCGAATTCATGAAGGGGTGAAGAGTTGCCAGGGATATACAACAGCACTCGGTCGCTGGATCGGTCTCGGTAGCACCAGATATCCCTCGCCGTGTATCGATAGAGCTTCAAACGGCTAGCCTCGACGCTTGCTGACAGTTGCGTCGGCGCTTGCAATTGTCCGATCGTCAGTCCTTCCCATGCTTGATCCGGCGGCAGCCCCGCCGCCCGCATGGCCAGCTCCAAGCCTTTTTTTGACAGGCAGTATTCATGATGCTGCAGCCACGCCGCCATGACGAAAGCAGTCTTGACCGATGTCCTCAGGGCATAAGGACCGGGAGCAGCGATGACCGCGTCCGACGGCCAGGCCTGATCGAGATAAGCCTGGTATCGATCAGAAAGAAACAACCCCCAGACCCACTGTTTGAAATCGGCAGGCCGCAGATTGATTTGCGTGTGCGGGCCATAGGATTGCGGAACCGTGGCGCGGTAAATGCCTTCATAGGTGTCGTGGTTACCGCTGCCCACATAAGCAAACTCATCGACCTTCTCGACAATGCGCACCGACGGCCCGATGTCGGGCGGTGTGTACAGACCAAACACCGTTTCGCCGAAGCGCCCATCACCCACCGTCTGATAATTGCCAAGCAGGGCCTGGATCAGGGTGCGGGAACTCCCCACCTGCCCCTGATGGATACCGTTCTCTGGAGGATGCCCATGGTAGTTATAGTCGAGCGTTACCAGCAGGGCTGCCTGCGGATCAATGTCGGCTCCCCACTTTTCCTTGATCAAGCGCTCGCCAAACTGAGCGGGAGTTTGCGGTAGTGCGGTCTCCACCGCGGCCTTCAGTTCGTTGTGCATCAGGACATTGGGTGTTGGGGCACCGCCATGGGCGTGATTATTCATGTGCATTCCATTGCAAACTATTGGGAATCACCAGAATAACCAGCGGCGACTCAAGCGTAAGTCGGAATGCTCGGCTGATCAGTTAGGACGTTTCGCGGCGGCCACAGGAAAATGACAAACCTGAAATTCCGGGCGAAAAAAACCGCGAAAAATCCGCGGTTTGATCTTGTTGCAGACGCCCGCTAAAGGCTTACCAGAAGCGTTGCTGGGTCAAACGGCTCCACCAGCTCAGCAGCACGCGATCGACCGAGCCGCTGGCGGCCATGCCAATGCGCTCTGGCAGGCTTTTGCGTTCGGTGTAATGCAAGTGATAGAGCTCGGACTTGCTGGCGCGCTCGGCGAGGTATTCATCGCTGGTCTTGAGTTCGTCGACCAGGTGCTTGTCCAGCGCCGCGACGCCGAGCCAGATTTCGCCGGTGGCCACTTCATCGATCGCCAGCTGCGGGCGATAGCGCGACACGAAGTTCTTGAACAGTTGATGGGTAATGTCCAGATCCTGCTGGAACTTCTCCCGCCCCTTCTCGGTGTTTTCGCCAAACACGGTCAGGGTGCGCTTGTATTCACCGGCGGTCAGCACTTCGAAATCGATGTCGTGCTTTTTCAGCAGGCGATTGACGTTGGGCAACTGCGCCACCACGCCAATCGAGCCGAGGATCGCGAAGGGTGCGCTGATGATCTTCTGGCCGATGCACGCCATCATGTAGCCGCCACTGGCCGCGACCTTGTCGATGCACACGGTCAAGGGCACGCCGGCTTCGCGGATGCGCGCCAGTTGCGAAGAAGCCAGCCCGTAGCTGTGAACCATGCCGCCGCCGCTTTCCAGGCGCAGCACCACTTCGTCCTTCGGTGTGGCGAGGGTCAGCAAGGCCGTGATTTCGTGGCGCAGGCTTTCGGTGGCCGAAGCCTTGATATCGCCGTTGAAATCCAGCACGAACACCCGGGGTTTGGCCTCGGTTTTTTTCTTCTGTTTCTTGTCGGTTTTAGCCTGCGTCTTGCGCAGGGCCTTGAGCTGGTCCTTGTCGAGCAAGGTTTGCTCCAGGCGCTCGCGCAGCCCTTTGTAGAAATCATTGAGCTTGCTGACCTGCAACTGGCCGGACGACTTGCGCCGTCCCTTGCTGCGCAAGGCCGCAAAACTGGCCAGGACCACCAGAATGGCGATCACCAGGGTCACGGTCTTGGCCAGAAAAATGGCGTACTCGGAAAAAAACTCCACGGGGACTCCTCAAACGATGCGCGGCTCGAACGCGCGCGGGATACCTCCAGCATACCCATGCGCCGACCTTGCGACCAGCCGTGAAACCTCTGGCAGCAGGCCTGTAACGGGCATTTCAAACAAGCGTATGTTTTTTAATTGACAGTACACCGCCATCCTCATAACCTCGCCAAACCTTCAACGCACCGGGATGACGCGGACGTGGGCAGCATCTATTTGATTCGACATGGCCAGGCCTCTTTTGGTGCGGACGACTACGACGTCCTGTCGCCGACCGGCATTCGACAGGCTGAAATCCTTGGCCGCCACCTGGCCGAACTCGGCATCAGCTTCGACCGCTGCCTGGCGGGCGACCTGCGCCGCCAGCAACACACGGCCAACAGCGCGCTGGAACAATTCGCCGCGGTGGGCCTGCCGGTGCCGCTCCTGGAAACCGACTGCGCCTTCAACGAGTTCGACGCCGATGCGGTGATCCGCGCGCTGTTGCCGGCCATGCTGCCAGACGAACCCGAAGCCCTGAACATCCTGCGCAATGCCGCGCAAAACCGTGGTGAGTTCCAGCGTATCTTCGCCCTGATCATCGAACGCTGGCTCGCCGGCACCTTTGACACCCCGGGCCTGGAAAGCTGGCTGGGGTTTGTCGAGCGGGTGCAGGCCGGCTTGCATCGCATCCTCGACCAGGCCGACAACACCCAGAAAATCGCTGTATTCACCTCCGGCGGCACCATCACCGCCCTGCTCCATCTGATTACGCAAATGCCTGCCCGGCAGGCCTTTGAATTGAACTGGCAAATCGTCAACACCTCGCTCAACCAGCTTAAGTTTCGTGGTCGCGAGGTGTCTCTGGCTTCCTTCAACGGTCATGCGCACCTGCAACTGTTGAAGACCCCGGAACTCATCACGTTTCGCTGAGTCCGGACTATTGTGACCCTGGCTGTAATCACCCAGCTCTTATTACCCAAGAAAGGATCGAACCATGACCTCCGTAGCAGACGCCGTACAAGCAATGAAAGCCAAGTTCAACCCAGCCGCTGCTGTCGGTCTGGACCTGGTCTTCGGTTTCCGCATCGACGACACCAAGAACTTCTCGCTGATCGTCAAAGACAGCACCTGCGAACTGCAGGAAGGCGAGAACCCGGACGCCCAGGTGACCCTGGTGATGGACGGCGAAACCCTGGAAGGCATCGTCGACGGTTCGACTGACGGCATGCAGGCGTTCATGGGCGGCAAACTGCGCGCTGAAGGCGACATGATGCTGGCGATGAAACTGTCTGAACTGTTCCCGTCGTAAGCACCCGGCTCCCGAGCTTCGGGAGCGTGCAAGGCCGCAAACGAATCCCGCCCTTAGTCGCGGGATTCGTCGTTTTTGCCCCCTCGCCACAGGTTCGGTGGTGCTCTTACAATGTCGGCAATCTCCACACCGGCCACCCCATGGACATTGACCTCGCCCGCACCTTCCTCGAAATCGTTCGCCACGGCAGCCTGGCCGCGGCTGCCGAGAAGCTCCATGTCACCCAGACCGCGATCACCGCGCGG
Source organism: Pseudomonas sp. 05L36 (assembly GCF_056398125.1). Taxonomy (NCBI): domain Bacteria; kingdom Pseudomonadati; phylum Pseudomonadota; class Gammaproteobacteria; order Pseudomonadales; family Pseudomonadaceae; genus Pseudomonas; species Pseudomonas sp. 05L36. Next base: position 64,338 of record NZ_JBFTOU010000017.1, read on the forward strand.
GTGCAGAAACTCGAAAGCAAACTGGGCAGTACCCTGTTCGTGCGCAACCGCGCCGGAGCCCGCCTGACACCCAATGGCGAAGCGTTCGTGGTGTACGCCAATCAACTGGTGCAAACCTGGGAAGCCGCGCGGCGTGATTTGCCATTGCCCGAGGGCTATCGCGATGTGCTGCACATCGGTGGCGAAGTGAGCCTGTGCAACCCGCTGATGCTCGGTTGGGCCGGCGAAATCCGTAAAAACATCCCCAGCCACGCCTTGCGCATGGAAATCCGTGACGGTGAAAACCTGCTGCGTCAACTGGAGTTGGGCGTTCTGGATGCCGCGCTGGTGTATCAGCCCGAGTATTGGCCGCGTTTGCAGGTTGAGCAAATTCTCGAAGAAAAACTGATTCTCGTGCGCCTGGCCGGCAAGCCAGATCCTTACGTGTACATCGATTGGGGCGCTGACTTCCGACGCCAGCACGACGCCGCCCTGCCGGAAAAAGCCAAGGCGGCGCTGAGCTTCAATCTTGGCCCGCTGGGCCTGCAGTACCTTCTCGAAAACGGCGGCAGCGGCTACTTTCGCACCCGCGTCGTGCAAAGTTATCTGGATAGCGGCGCCCTGGAACGGGTGCCCAAGGCGCCGGAATTCAACTACCCGACCTATCTGGTCTATTCGCGCGATCGTGACTCGCCGACACTGCAACGGGCCTTCGACCTGCTGCGCGAGGTTATCGATTCCGACGAAGACTGGTCGCAACGCTGGGACCCGCTGACTTGAGACCGGTTTGCACCGGATCATGGCCGTTGTGGCCTCAAGGTTCGGCCCGTCAATTCACCGGGATCGGCTAATCTGAAAGAGATAACAAAAACGACAGGTGATTGCAGTGAGGCAGACCACCGAAGGATTCCGCAGCCGTTACCGCGCCGACATTCATCCGCTCTACAACCCTTGGCTGCACGGCGCTTTTGTCCTGTTGTTCGGGGCGCTGGCGATCAGCGCTTTCTGGAGCACCGTACATCAGGTGCGGCCAACAGAATGGCTGGCGGTGCCCGTCACGCTGCTGCTGTTCAACCTCGGCGTGTACAGGGTGCATCGCCACCTGGGTCATCATAGAAAGGGCTTCGCCCGGCTGTTTTATGCCCGCCACGCCGGCGACCACCACAGCTTTTTCACCCCCGGCCACATGACCTGCGACAGCGCCCGCGACTGGCGGGTGATACTGTTTCCGGCATGGCTGATCGTGCTGCACACCCTCGCCGTCGCCCTGCCACTCTGGTGGCTGCTCAAGCACATCAATACCAACGTCGCCGGATTGGTCGGCGGCCTTCTTGTCCTCGGTTACCTGACTTACGAAGTGTTTCATGCCTGCGAGCATCTGCCGTCGCACAACCGGGTCACACGATTGCCGTGGATCCGCCAGATGCGCCGGCTGCACGAACTGCATCACCGCCGCGAACTGATGCAGGAGCGTAATTTCAACATCGTTTTCCCGCTGATGGACTACCTGTTCGGCACCCTCTACTGGGAACCGGAACCTGTGCCGCTCAACCCGACGAGAACGCCCATGACCCGCATGCAGCATCAGGTTGTCATTGCCGGAAACCCGATCAATGTACTGGCCTACGCCAGCACCGTGACCCTTTGGCCGCAATGGCATCCGTCGTCGCTGCATATCGATGGGCCGAAAGGCCCGTTGCATGCTGGCGCACGTTTCGAAGAGGACATCCGCGCTGGTGGCCGCGACGGGCACTTGCGCTGGGAGGTAGCGGAGTACTTGCCCGGACGGCGCTGGAGCGCCCGGGCCCAGGGTGATCATGGCCTGTCGCTGGTGGTGACCTATGAATGCGATGTCGAGGGCAACGACACGCGTTTCGTCCGGACCCTGGAGTATCAATTCAGCGGTCTGGCGATGCGGATTGCCAACCGGTTGTTGCTCAAGCGGCGCATCGATCGGGAATCGGCGGCGTCGATGCTGGCGTTGCGCGACATGGCGCAGAAGTATCTGGCGGCGACGGGGGTCGGCGCGTGAGCAGAACCTTCAAATGTCTGTTGCTGGCCATCGTCGTCATCGGCGCCTTCCTGCTGCTGATGCCGACCAAAGTGCGACCGGTGGCCTGGACGCCACAACCTGCGCCGTCCCTCACCAGCGGAATCTACGCCGACAATCAGCGGCTCAAGGGGGTGGAACGCGTCGGTGCCGCCGACATCGACGGGCCGGAAGCCTTGTTGCTGGAAAACGACACGCTCATCACCGGCCTGCACGACGGTCGCCTGATCCGCACGAGCCTGGATGGCAAGACCACCAAAGTCCTGACCGATACCGGTGGCCGGCCATTGGGCCTGGCCCGGCATCCCAATGGTCTGCTGGTGATCGCCGATGCCGTCAAAGGTTTGTTGTCCCTCGACGCCCAGGGGCGTCTGGTGGCCTTGACCACAGAGGCCGGCGGCGTTCCCTTCGGTTTTACCGACGATGTGGCCATCGATAAACCCGGTCACTACGCTTATTTCAGCGATGCTTCGAGCCGCTTTGGTTATGGCCACGACGGTGAGGCCGTGCTCGAACACGGCGGCGACGGTCGACTGCTGCGTTACGACTTCCAGACCGGCAAAACGTCGGTTGTGCTGGATAAGCTGGAGTTTGCCAACGGCGTGACCCTGGGGCCGGACGATGCCTATGTACTGGTCAATGAAACCGGGGCCTACCGCATCAGCCGTTATTGGCTCAGCGGTCCGAAGGCCGGCACCCATGACCTGTTCATCGACAACCTGCCGGGGCTGCCGGACAATCTGTCGTTCAATGGTCACGACCGGTTCTGGGTGGCACTGTATGCCCCCCGAAACGCCTTGCTCGATGGCACGGCTGCACATCCGTTCGTGCGCAAGATGATCGTGCGGGCGATGACTGTCTTGCCCAAACCCGTGGAAAATCGCGGGTTTGCCCTGGGTCTGGACCTTGAGGGCAAAGTGATTGCCAACCTGCAGGACGGCAGCAGCGACAACTACTCACCGATCACCACAGTGCGCGAGTATGGGGACTGGTTGTATTTCGGTTCGCTGAAAGCGCAGAACATGGTGCGTTTGCCGTTGGGCAAGGCATTGCAATGAGCAGTCCCCGCATCTGATTTCACTCAAGCCCCCTTGTAGGAGCGAGCTTGCTCGCGATAAACCCGAGAACACCGCGGGGTACCTGCCAACCAGCGTTATCGTTGACGTCCATCGCGAGCAAGCTCGCTCCTACAGGGGGCGGAGTTCAGTTCACAGGGGTATTTTGGCTGGGTCATGAGGCACCTCGTTGAGAGCCGTAACATTGGTCTCTGAGCATTCGAGGTGCCGGTTCTGGTTGCCGTTCCAACTTTCCGGCCACCGCTCGTCGGTGGCAGCACGCTGGGTCAGGATGTCGAGCCCAGTTGCTTGACGATCTTGTCCTTGACCAGCAGGCGAGCCTCCTTGAGTTTCCTTACGGTGTCATCGTTGGACTTGGCCTCCTCTGCTTTCACCACTTCGGCATCCGCCTGGGAATACTTGTTAAGCAGTGAATCCAGTAACGGATCCTTGGTGCGTTTCTGCTGGACTTCTTCCTTTGAGCGTTTCAGATCCTGATAAAGGTCATGGGGCACCGGCATGGAACACCTCCGTTTGTTGATCGGCAGCGAAACGCGATCAATTGCGTTCACCAACTATCAGAATGGCCTCGGTTAGCCCGTTCTGTCGACCACCTGTCAGACCAGCGGCGTCCGTTCGTCGTCCTGTCGCACAGGCGATAAAACCTTTGCCTGCACCCGCGCCTCCACTGGTTTCAGCCGTTAAGCACCGTGCGCACCATTTGCCTGAGTGCTTCGGGATTGTAGGGTTTGCTCAGCAGGTGGGTGTCGGGGCTGAGCTGGTGATTGCGCGAGATGATGTCGCGGGTATGCCCCGAGGTGAACAGCACGGCCACCGGTGGTTCCTGCACTTTCGCCCAGGCCGCCAGGTCCGAACTCTTGATCAGGCCGGGCATGACCACGTCGGTGAATATCAGGTCCACCGCCAGCCCTTCCAGCAACATTTGCATGGCGACGTCACCGTTGGTGGCCGTGAGGACCTGATAACCCTCTTCGCGCAACAACTCCACCGCCGATACCCGCACCGCCTCATTGTCTTCGACCACCAGGATACGCTCGTGGCCACCCCGTTGCGGCACGTCGGGGTTCGGTGTTTCGCTGGGTGCCGAGCGCAAGGTGCGCGGGAAATACAGCTGCACCCGGGTGCCCTGCCCGACGGCGCTGGCAATTTCGATATGACCGCCACTCTGTTTGACGAAACCAAACACCATACTCAAGCCCAATCCGGTGCCCTGACCGTCGGCCTTGGTGGTGAAGAATGGCTCGAACGCCTGGGCCAGCACCTGCGGCGGCATGCCGACACCGGTGTCCGCCACGGACACCCGTACATAGTCCCCGGCAGCAATGCCCTTGCCGGCGCAAAATTGGCGACCCAGGACGATGTTGTCCGCGCAAAGATCAATGGTCCCCTCACCCTGCATGGCGTCCCGGGCATTGATCGCCAGGTTGAGAATGGCGTTTTCCAGTTGATTGCGATCGACAAACACATTCCAGGAATCCTCAGGCGCTGCCATGTGCACCTGAAGGGTTTCACCCAAGGCACGTTGCAACAGCTCCGCCAGGCCATCGAAAATCTGCCGCAGCGTGAAGACCGCAGGCGACAACGGCTGGCGACGGGCGAATGCAAGCAATTGCGAGGACAGCTTGGCACCGCGCTCGACCGCGGCAATCGACGCCGAGACCCGGCGTTGCACATTGGGGTTATTCGGCTCATGGCGTGCCAACAGGTGCAGGTTGCCAGCGATCACTTGCAACAGGTTGTTGAAGTCATGGGCCACACCGCCGGTGAGGCCACCGATGGCTTCGAGTTTCTGTGACTGGCGCAGTTGTTCTTCCGCCGCCAGCCGCGCCTCGACCTCATCGGCCACCCGCTGCTCCAGGTTGCGGGTGAACTTGAGCAGGGATTCTTCGGCGGTCTTGCGTTCGTGAATATCGATCAGCACACCAGGGAAACGAAATGCCTCGCCTTGCTCATCGAATTCACAGCAACCGCTGGCGAGCACCCAGAAGTAACTGCCGTCGGGACGCCGGATCCGGTACTCGACGTTGTAGGGTTCGCCCGTCTCGACCGACAGTGTGACCCGTTCCTGGACCCAGCTGCGGTCGTCCGGATGGATCCGCCCTTCGACGATCTCCTGTGACAGATTGCCCAAGTCTTGCCCGGGTGGATAAGAGAACGTGCGAGCGAATCGCTCATCACCCGACAACACGTTGGTCTTGATGTCCCAGACAAAGGAACCGAGCAAGGCACCGGCGTTCAATGCCAGGCGCACCCGCTCGTTATCCGCACGATAAGCGTCTTCAGCCACTTGTCGCCGGTGCTCGGATATCACCCGCTCCGTGGTTTCCACCACCATGGACATGACCCCGGCCGGACGTCCGTCATCATCAGCCACCGGGCTGTAGTAGAGGTCCATCCAGACATGTTCCGGAACCCCGTCACGCAGCAGCACCAGTTCTTTGTTGCGATAGGACAAGGTGCCGCCCGCCAGGCAGGTGTCGACTACGTGGCGATTGAATTCGGCGACTTCTGGCCAACCCAGCTCCACCGTAGACCCCAGCAGGTACGGATGACGCCCACCGGCAAACTTGGAGTAAGCATCGTTATAGATCATGTACCCGGGCTGCCCCCAGAGCATCACCATCGGCAGCGAGGACGCGAGCATCAACTGCACCGCGCTGCTCAGGCTCCTGGACCATGAATCGAGTGGGCCAAGTTCGGTCAGGCTCCAGTCGAACGCACGAATGCGCCCGGCCATTTCGCCGTTCCACCCGGAACACCCGTGGCTATCCTCGAGAAACTGCATGGTTTGACTCTATCCCGGTAAGTTGCACCCGTTTGTTTCGAGCATCCTGCACAGTATTCGTTTCATAGAGGTATAGCTGATTCTCGCGGGCCTTTGCAGAACCCTTGTAGGAGTGAGCCGGCTCCGGGCGGCGTTCCGACGATAGCGGTGCGTCAGACGACATCCATGTCGACTGTACCGTTGTTATCGTCGGAACGCCGCCCGGACCTGGCTCGCTCCTAAAGTTTGGTGTTCAGAGGGGTCTACACCTCAATCAGGTGCTTTAGCGGGTTGTAACTGCTTTTCAGGGTTGCCGCGACATCCAGAATGGCCTTCTCGATGCCATTCAAGTGCATGCAGGTCAGCTCGATGGCCGCGCTCTGGTTGCCCGCCTCGATGTACTCGATCAGCCGCAGGTGTTCGTCGTCGCGGCAGGCCTCGTGACTGTCGTCATCCAGTGCGGCGGCATACAGCGACGCCCGGGAAATCAGCTTTTGGAACCAGTCGAGCAACACCGGGTTGTTCAGGCTGCGGGCCAGCTTGATGTGGAACTCGCCGAGCAGGTGAATCAGCCGTTCGTGATCACCGCTCTGATGCGCTTCATCTTCCAGCAGCAAATGATCGCGCAGGTCCTGGGTCACCGCTGTATCACGCCGACGGCACAGTTCGCTGACGATACCGATCTCGATCAAACGCCGGGTTTCGAACAACGAGCGGATCTCTTCGTCACTCGGCAACGACACCGATGCACCTTTATTGGGCTCGGTGGTGACCAGTCCATCGGCCTCCAATTGCTTGAGCGCGGCCCGAACGGACGTGCGGCTGACATTGAAAAGCTCGGCCAGTGAGGCTTCGCCGAGTTTCATGCCCGGACGCAACGAGCGTTTGCTGATCGCCTCGTAAACCCCTTGGTAGACGCGGTCGACCGTGGTTTCCAGTTTCTTTTCCGTCATTCATCAACTCCTCGCGCCCTGTGCAACCAACCCTGGCGAGTGAACAGCCTTTGAAAAAGGGGCTTGCACGGGCAGATTAATCCGGGTATTTCTAAATTGCATCCAGATTTTGCATACAATAATTAGAGGAATGCACCATAATGGGTCATCCAACAGCAATCGAAGTGCGAAACGTCTCAAAGCGATATTCCGACGATCCGGGGCTGGCACCCGCCCTCGATAACGTCTCGGTCGACATTGCCGACAACGAATTCTTCACCCTGCTCGGCCCCTCCGGCTGCGGCAAAACCACCTTGCTGCGCACCATTGCCGGCTTCGAGCACGTCAGCGACGGTGTGATTCGCCTCGCGGGCGAGCCGGTCAACGATTTGCCGCCGTTCAAGCGTCGGGTCAACACGGTGTTCCAGAGTTACGCGCTGTTTCCGCACATGAGTGTTGCGCAGAATATCGCCTTCGGCCTCGAGATGCAGGGCCTTGATCGCAAGCTGATTGCGCAGCGTGTCGAGGAAATGCTCGCGCTGGTGCAAATGCAGCACCTGGCCAGGCGCAAACCGGCCGAACTGTCCGGCGGGCAACAGCAACGGGTGGCTCTGGCCCGGGCCCTGGCACCGAAACCCAAAGTGCTGTTGCTGGATGAACCGCTGTCGGCCCTGGACCTCAAGCTGCGCAAGGAAATGCAGGTCGAACTCAAGCGTGTGCAGAAAGAAGCCGGGATCACCTTTATTTTCGTCACCCACGATCAGGAAGAGGCGCTGACCCTGTCCGATCGCATTGCCGTGATGTCCGCCGGCAAGATCCTGCAAATCGGCACGCCCAACGAGATCTACGAACGGCCGCAACACCAGTTCGTCGCGCAATTCATCGGCGACATCAACTTCCTCCCCGGCCACATCAAGCGCGGCCAGCAGAACGAAAAGCTCTTCGTGCCCAACGGCATGCCCGTGGAAATCCCCTGCCTGGCCCAGGGCTTTGACGGCAGCAAGGTGCAACTGGCGTTCCGTCCCGAGCGTTCGCAACTGGTCGAGCCGACGCAGCCCCATCACCTGCGCGGCGTGATCGAAGCCGTGCTGTATGTCGGCACGGCCACGCTCTACCAATGCCGCCTGAACAACGACATCAAGGTCATGCTGCGCGAGAACAACGAAGGCCTGAACCACGGCCGGGTGGTGGGTGATCGCGTCGCGGTCAACCTGCCGCCACACGCCTGCCTGTTGATGGAGGCCTGAGATGAGCGTCAGCAGCACTTCTCCAGCCCTCAACCGTGCGCTGCTGCTCAGCCCGGTGCTCCTGACCCTGTTGGCCCTGATCGCCATTCCGCTGGGCATCATGGGCTACATCAGCCTGTTGCCACGCAACGTCTATGGTGGCGTCGACTGGCAGGCCAACTGGCAATTGCAAAGTTACGTTCAGCTGTTTTTCCAGGAAGGTTTCGACGGTGAACTGGAACTGAACTGGGTCTACGCCCAGGCACTGATCCGCTCGGTGTTTCAGGCCGGTGGCACCACGGTCCTGTGTTTCCTGTTCGGCTTCCCGGTGGCGCTGTGGATGTCGAGCCTGACGCCCCGCCGACGCAACCTGATGGTGTTGCTGATCACCATCCCGTTCTGGACCAACCTGCTGATCCGCAACTATGCGTGGCTGATCATCCTGCGCGAACACGGCTGGATTGCCCAGAGCCTCAACGCGCTGTTGCCGCAAGCCGGGGGCATCACCCTGCTCTACAACGACTTCGCGGTCAGCGTCGGCCTGGTCTACAGCTTCCTGCCGTTCATGATCCTGCCGATCTACTCGACCCTGGAAAAACTCGACTGGCGCCTGGTAGAAGCCGCCTACGACCTGGGTGCCAACCGCTGGCACGCGTTGCGCCGGATCATCCTGCCGCTGTCGATGCCGGGCGTGATCGCAGGTGCCTTGCTGGTGTTCGTACCGAGCCTGGGTGCCTTCATTACCCCGGCGATCCTCGGCGGCGGCAAGACGCTGATGATCGGCAACCTGATCCAGCAGCAATTCGGCACCGCGCGCAACTGGCCGCTGGGCAGTTCGCTGTCGTTCCTGTTGCTGGGGATCATGTTGCTGTCCCTGGTGCTCTACGCCCTCTATAGCCGCAATGCCGCCAAGACCCAACGCCCAGGAGCCCAAGCATGATCGCCCTGCACCTGAAGAAACTGCCCCTGACCCGTGAAGTCAGCCTGCTGATGCTGGCCTATCTGTACCTGCCGATTTTCGTGCTGATCGCCTACAGCTTCAACGCCAACCGCTCGGCGACGGTGTGGACCGAGTTCTCGTTCGCCTGGTACGGACGCATCCTGGCCAACCCGTCGATCCAGACCGCGGCGCTGAACTCGATCATCGTCGCCAGCATCGCCACGGTCTGTGCCACAGCCATTGCATTGCTCGCGGCATTGGCGACTTATCGGCCGTTCTACGGGCAGAAAATGGTCGAGGGCGGAATCAACCTGCCGCTGATCCTGCCGGAGATCGTCACCGCCGTCGCCACCCTGCTGCTGTTCATGGCGCTGGGGATCAAGCTCGGTTTGCTGACGGTCATCGTCGCCCACATCGGCTTCTGCATTCCCTTCGCTTACCTGCCAATCCGTGCGCGGCTCAACGACCTGGACAAGAGCCTGCTGGAAGCGGCGAACGACCTGTATGCCAACCCCTGGCAGGTGTTTCGCCGGGTGACCCTGCCGCTGCTGTGGCCGGCGGTGCTGTCCGGTTCGGTGTTGGCGTTCGTGGTCAGTCTCGACGATTTCATCATGACCTTCTTCGTCGCAGGTCCCGGTTCGACCACCTTGCCGGTGTACATCTTCTCGGCGATCAAGGCCGGTGTGACGCCGGAGATCAACGCGATCTCGACCCTGATGCTGGTGATTTCCATCGTGCTGGTGGTGCTGGCCTTCTGGCTGGGACAGCGCGGCAAACAACAATGAGCCTGGAGCGTTAACAATGATCCTGAAAAGCATGCGTTACGGCGTCGCCGGTCTGGCCCTCAGTTGCTTCACCGTTTTCACCGCCCAGGCCGCCGAGCCCAAGGAACTGTTCTTCTACAACTGGACCGACTACTACCCGGTCGACCTGCTGGCCAAGTTCGAAAAGGAGACCGGGATCAAGGTCACCATGGACGGCTACGACAGCAACGAAACCCTGCTGGCCAAGTTACAGGCCGGTGGTGCGGCGTACGACGTGATCGTGCCATCGCAATCGATCATGCGCACCCTGATCAATCAAGACCTGCTGCTGGAAATCGACGCCTCCGCCCTGCCCAACTTCCAGTACGTCAAACCGGCGTTCCGCGACCCGAGCTTCGACCCCGGTCGCAAGTTCTCGGCACCGTACCTGTGGGGCACTACCGGGTTCTCTTATGACAGCGCCCGGGTGCCCGGCGGCAAGCTCGACGACTCGTGGAAAGAGTTCTTCGAGCCGCGCAAGGAACTGCAAGGCCAACTCGCGGCCCTCGACACTTCCAGCAGCGTGATCAACGCCGCCAGCCACTACCTGAATGTCGACGAATGCAGCGAAAACCCGCAGGACGCCAAGCGCATCCTCGAACTGCTGCAAAAACAGAAACCCTTCCTGAAGATGTACAGCTCGGACAACACCGTCGACCGCATGGCCTCCGGTGAAGTGATCATGATGCAGAACTGGAACGGTTCTACAGCGCGGGCCACCTTGCAGAAGAGCACCATCAAGTACGTGTATCCGAAGGAAGGCCTGGCGATGTTCCAGGACAACTTCGCCGTACCGAAAAGCGCACCACACCCCGGCAACGCGAAGATCTTCATCGACTGGATGATGAAACCGGAAAACGCCGCCGCCGTGTCCAACGCCATCGCCTACGCCAACGGCATCCAGAGCGACAAGCTGATCGACGCCAAATGGCGGGTGATGGACGCCATCAACATGCCCGACGAGTTCGCCTCGCGCCTGCGCCCGGAAAAGGAATGCAGCAACAAGGCGCGGGAACTGCAGGACCGCATTTGGGCCAAGCTCAAGGGCTGATTGCCTGACTTGAAACCGAGTCGTGGCCTTCGCAGGCAAGCCAGCTCCCACAGTGATTTGTGCTGATCACACATTTTGTGAACACCCCCAAACCCTGTGGGAGCGAGCTTGCTCGCGATGGGGCCCGCCAAGACACCACTGAATTTGAGGTTTGCAATGAGTCAACCCCGCTGGCTGCGCAACGTGCGCCCCTACGGCTCAACCGCCGAAGACCTGCTGATCGAAAACGGCTGCTTCAGCCAACGCCGCCTGGCCTCGACCACCGAGCTGCTCGCCACCGACATCGACGGCCAGAACCAGTTGCTCACCCCCGCCCTGGTGGAAAGCCACGTGCACCTGGACAAAACCCTCTGGGGTCAACCCTGGCGCCCCAACAGCGCCGGCCCGACCCTCAAGGACTACATTGCCAACGAACGGCGCATCCTGCGCGAAGTCACCACACCGATTGCGCAACGGGCCGGTGCCCTGCTGGAAAACTGCATCGCCCGTGGCTCGCTGACCATGCGTTGCCACGTCGACATCGATCCGGAGTTCGGCCTGCATCATGTCGAGGCCATGCAGCAACTGCGCGAAAAATACCGCGACCTGATCGACCTGCAACTGGTGGTGTTCCCGCAGACCGGCCTGATCAGTCGCCCCGGCACCGCCGAACTGATGCGCGAAGCCATGGCCCTGGGTGTGGAAAACGTCGGTGGACTGGACCCGTGCGGCATCGACAACGACCCCATCGCACAACTGGATTTCGTCTTCAAACTGGCCAGCGAGTTCGACCGGGGCGTCGACATTCACCTGCATGACAAGGGTGAGCTGGGCCTGTGGCAGATCGCGCTGATCGCCGACTACACCAAGCGCTACGGCCGCCAGGGCCGGGTGATGATCAGCCACGCGTATTGCCTGGGGATGTTGCCGTGGAGCCAGGTCAAACCGGTGGCCGAGCGCCTGGCGGCGCTGGGTATTTCGCTGATGAGCTCGGCCCCGGCCGATTGCGCGGTGCCGCCATTCATGGCCTTGCGCGAAACCGGCGTGAATGTGTGCCTGGGCTCGGACGGCATTCGTGATGCCTGGTCGCCCATGGGCAACGGCGACATGCTGGAACGGGCGATGTTGCTGGCGTTCCGTTTCGATTTGAACAAGGACGAAGAACTGGCGGCGGCGTTCGAAGCGGCGACCGTCAACGGCGCCCAGGCGCTGGGTTGCGAAGCCAATCGCCTGGAGATCGGCCAGCCGGCGGACTTCCTGCTGATGCCGGTGCAAACGCTGGGCGAAGCCGTGGTTTCGCGACCGCTGCGTCAGGTCTATCGCGCAGGTCGGTTAATTGCTACGGGTGGCCGTTTGCTGGAAAGCCGTCTGTGAAGCGCATCGGCTTGCGGGCCAGTTGCGTAGTCGGCTTCGACGGCACGCAGCATGTGCTGTGGCGCGACGGCGAAGTGGTGTTCACAGGCTCGCGCATCGAGTTTGTCGGGCGCGGTTATCCGGGGCCGGTGGATCGGTGGATCGATTACGGCAACGCGTTGATCGGCCCCGGCTTCATCGATCTGGATGCCTTGGGCGATCTCGATTCCACGGTGCTGACCCTGGATAATGGCGACGAGCGCGCCATGGGCCGAATGTGGTCGGCGCAGTATCTGGCGCGTGGATCGCGGGAAAGCTACAGCCCCGAAGAGGAAGTCTTCAAATACCGCTACGCCTTCACCCAGCTGATCCGCAACGGCATAACCACCGCCATGCCGATCACCTCGATGTACTACCGCGAATGGGCCGAGACCTATGACGAATTTGCAGCGGTAGCCGGTGTGGTGGCCGAGTTGGGGCTACGCACTTACCTCGGCCCTTGCTACATGAGCGGCATGAGTTACTGGCGCACCGATGGAACCCTTGCGCACCACTGGGACGAAGCCCGGGGCATGGCCGGCCTCGATGCCGCCGAACGGTTTTTCCGGGATTTCGACGGTGCGAACAGCGGTCTGATTCGCGGCGCGCTGCTGCCCGATCGCATCCAGACCTGTACCCCGGCGCTGCTGCAACGCACCGCCGCGCTGAGTCGGGAACTGAACGCACCGATGCGCTTGCACTGCTGCCAGGGCCTCGGCGAGGTGACGATGGTCGAGCAACTGCGCGGCACCTCGTCATTGGGCTGGTTGCAGCAGCTTGGGTTTTTGACCCCGCGCAGCCTGCTGCCCCACGGCATCTACACCCGAGGCGATGACGACCTGCAACGGCTGGTGGATGGCGGCGCGAGCCTGGTGCATTGCCCCGTGGTGTTCGCCCGGGACGGCGAGGCGCTGAATTCGTTTGGCCGCTATCGGGCCAAGGGCATCAACTTCGCCCTGGGCACCGACACCTGGCCGGCGGACTTGCTGGACAACATGCGCCAGGGATTGAACATCGCTCGCCTGATGGAGGGTGGCAACGAGCTGACCAGCACGCTGGACCTATACAACGCCGCGACCCTCGGCGGTGCCAAGGCACTGGGCCGCAACGATCTCGGCCGCCTGGCACCGGGCTGCAAGGCCGACATCACCGTGTTCAACCTGCGCGGGATGCACCTGGGACCTCTCTTCGATCCGTTGAAAAATCTGGTGCTGGCCGGGCGCGGTGATGACTGCATCGCCAGCTACATCGACGGCCGTTGCGTGATGCAGGACGGCCAGGTCGAGGGCGTCGACTACCCCGCCCTGCAACGCCAGGCCCAACGCCAATTCGAAAAACTGATGCGCAGCCACAGTGACCGGGCCTTTGGCCAACCGGACTGGAAGAGCCTGTTTCAGCCCGCCATCCCGTTCGCCGACGACTACAGCGCACATTCGCCACTGAGCGCGATTGATCCACTTCTCTAGAGATTTCTGCCCATGCAAAGCTTCGACTTCAGCACATTGAGCCCACGGGACAAGTACAAGATCCTGATCGGCAGCGTCGTGCCACGGCCGATCGCCCTGGTCACCACCGTCGACGGCGAAGGCCGGGTCAACGCGGCGCCGTTCAGCTTCTTCAATGCGCTGTCGGCCGATCCACCCATCCTCGCCCTGGGCGTGGAAAACTACGGCGACCAAAGCCCCAAGGACACCACCCGCAACATTCAGCTCAACCAGGAATTCACCGTGAACATCGTCAGCGATGCCCTGGTGGAAGCCATGAACGTCTGCGCCGTGCCCTTCGCCCCCGGCTTCGATGAACTGACCGCCGCCGGCCTCACCGCCATCCCCGGCACCACGGTCAAATGCCCGCGCATCGGCGAAGCCCCGGTGGCGCTGGAGTGCCGGCGGATGATGGCCCTGTCCATCGGCCAATCCCGGGAGATCATCTTCGGTGAAGTGCTGATGGCCCATGTGCGGGACGAACTGATCGACCCGAAAACCCTGTACATCGATCAACTGGGGCTCGACGCCATCGGACGCATGGGCGGGCATGGCTATGCGCGCACGCGGGATTACTTCGATCTGCCGACACGGTCGTTACAGGCGTGGACGGATGCACCGGGCGGTGGGGAGCGGTTTTGGCCGCTGACCAAGTAGCACGCAATGACACAACCCTGTAGGAGCGAGCCTGCTCGCGATGGTGGATAACGATAACGCGGGCTTTCTGAATGAACGCGGCGCTCTCAAGTCCATCGCGAGCAAGCTCGCTCCTACAGGGGGAGTGCATGTGTCAGTGGAAATCCCGACTGCGCACGGTGATGCCATCCAGCAACTCACTCAGATCACTCAAGCGGCCGGCAATCAGATGCCGTACCTCGCCCTCCTTCTCCCAGCGGCCATCGACCTTGAGCAACTGCGAGCCGACCAACACCTGGCGCTGCCGCTCGGCCAGGTCGCGCCACACCACCACGTTGACGTTGCCGAACTCGTCCTCAAGGGTGACGAAGGTCACGCCGCTGGCGGTGGCTGGGCGTTGTCGGCCGGTGACCAGCCCGGCGATGCTGACCGGCCGACCGTGCTCGACGTCCAGTAATTCCTTCGAACTGCGGCAGCGTCGCGCCTTCAACTCACCGCGTAACAGGGCCAACGGATGCGGCCCGAGGGTGGTGCCGACACTGGCGTAATCGGCTTGCAGGTCCTCGCCCACGGTGGGCTTGGGCAACGCCACCGCGTCCTCCTCCTGGCTCGGCAGGCCGGCAAACAAACCCAGCTGCTTTTGTACCCCGGCCACTTCCCAGCGCGCCCGATGGCGATCACCGGCCAGGCCACGCAACGCGCCGGCATCGGCCAGTTGCTCCTGGGCGCGGGCATCGAGTCGTGCCCGTTCGCCGAGGTCGGCGAGGTCGGCAAACGCGCCTTTGGAGCGTGCCGCCACGATGCGTCGGGCATCGTCCTCGCGAAACCCCTTGATCATGCGCAGGCCCAGGCGAATCGCCGGTTGCGCACCGGCGATCGGCTCCAGGCTGCAATCCCAGTCACTGGCGCGCACGTCCACCGGGCGAACCTGCAAATGATGACGCCGAACGTCCTGCAGAATCTGGTCCGGGCTGTAGAACCCCATGGGCCAGCTGTTGATCAGCGCACAGGCGAAGGCCGCCGGCTCGTGGCATTTCAACCAGCAACTGGCGTAGGTCAGCAAGGCAAAACTGGCCGCGTGGGATTCGGGAAAACCGTAGCTGCCAAAGCCCTTGATCTGCTCGAAGATCTGCGCGGCGAACTCGGCGGTGTAGCCGTTTTTCTTCATCCCGGCGGCCAGCCTTTCCTTGTGCGGTTCGAGCCCGCCGTGGCGTTTCCACGCGGCCATGGAGCGACGTAGCTGGTCGGCCTCGCCGGGGCTGTAGTCGGCGGCGACGATGGCGATCTGCATGACCTGTTCCTGAAACAGCGGCACACCGAGGGTGCGCTTGAGCACCACTTCCAGTTCCGGCGACGGATAGGCCTCCGGTTCTTCCTTGTTCCGTCGCCGCAGGTACGGGTGCACCATGCCGCCCTGGATCGGCCCCGGCCGAACGATGGCGACCTCGATCACCAGATCGTAAAACGTCTTCGGCCTGAGCCTGGGCAGCATCGACATCTGCGCCCGGGACTCGATCTGGAACACGCCGATGGTGTCGGCCCGACCGATCATTTCGTAGGTGGCCGCATCTTCGGACGGGATGCTCGCCAGGCTCAGGTCCAGCCCCCGGTGCCGGCGCAGCAGATCGAAACATCGGCGAATCGCGCTGAGCATGCCCAGCGCCAGGATATCGACCTTGAGCAAACCGACCGCATCGAGATCATCCTTGTCCCATTGGATGATGGTGCGTTCGGCCATGGCGGCATTTTCCACCGGTACCAGACTGTCCAGCGGCTGCTCGGAAATCACGAAACCGCCGGGGTGCTGGGACAAATGCCGGGGGAAGCCGATCAGTTGCCCTGTCAGGCGGAGCACCCGGTGCAGCATCGGGCTCTCGGGGTCGAACCCGCCCTCGCGCAGACGCTCCACGGGCGGTGTCTCATCGCTCCAGTGACCGCAGCAATCGGCCAGGGCGTTGATCTGGTCCGGCGGCAAGCCCAATGCCTTGGCCACATCCCGTACCGCACCGGCGGCGTGGTAAGTGCTGACCACCGCCGTCAACGCGGCCCGGGCCCGGCCATAACGCTGGAACACGTACTGCAAGACTTCCTCGCGGCGTTCATGCTCGAAATCGACGTCGATGTCCGGCGGTTCGTTACGCTCTTTGGAGAGAAAACGCTCGAACAACAGCGTGGTGCGATCCGGATCGATTTCAGTGATGCCCAGGGCAAAACACACCGCCGAGTTGGCGGCCGAGCCGCGCCCCTGACAAAGAATGTGCTGGGTGCGGGCGAAGCGGACGATATCGTGGACCGTCAGGAAATAGCTTTCATAGCCCAGCTCCGCGATCAGTTGCAGCTCCTTGTCGATCTGCACCAGCACTTCGCTTTTCGGCCCTTTTGGCCAGCGCCACTCGATGCCTTCCGCGGTCAAATGACGCAGCCACGAGGTGGCCGAGTGCCCTTGCGGCACCAGTTCGCGGGGGTACTGGTAACGCAACTGGCCAAGTTCAAAGGTGCAGCGCCGGGCGATGTTCAGCGTTTCCGCGAGCAAGTCTGGCGGATAAAGCGCCTGCAACACATCGAGACCGCGCAGATGGCGTTCGCCGTTGGGATGCAGGCGCAACCCGGCATCGGCCACCGGCAGGTGATGACGGATCGCGGTCATGGTGTCCTGCAAGGCGCGCCGGCCGCGCGCGTGCATGTGCACATCGCCGCAAGCGACCGCAGGAATACGCAACTCCCTGGCCAGGGTCAGCAGATCGTCCAGGCGCCGGGCATCGTCCTGACCGCAATGCAACTGCACCGCCAGCCACAGTCGCTCGGCGAAGACCTGCTTGAGCCAGCGGCCCTGTTCAAAGGCATCGACAGCGTCCGGCACCCACAACGCCAGCAATCCCGGCAAGGGTTCGCTGAAGTCTTCATGCAGCACCTGATACTGGCCTTTCTGCGTGCGGCGCCGGGCGCGGGTGATCAATCGGCACAGCGCCTGATAGCCCTCGAGGCTCTCCACCAGCAGCACCAGTTTCGGACCGGTCTCGATGCGTATTTCACTGCCGATGATCAGCGGCAACTCCACGGACTTCGCCGCCTGCCAGGCGCGAACGATGCCCGCCAGGGTGCATTCGTCGGTGATCGCCAGGGCTTGATAACCCTGCTTTTTCGCGCGCTGGAACAGCTCGAGGGCACTGGAGGCACCGCGCTGGAAGCTGAAGTTCGACAGGCAGTGCAATTCGGCATAGTCGATGCTCATGCGAACCAGCCCTGCAACCACAACGGGCCGTCCTCACCGACCGCCCGGTAGGCCCAGCCCTGTTGGCCGGCACGGGTTTCGATCAGGTAATAGTCGCGGCGTACGTCGTCGCCATCCCACCAGCCGGACTCGATACGCTCCGGCCCCATGAGGATGCGCGCCGAGCCCTGATGCACAGCCAGCGGATCAGTCAGCAGCCAGCCCGGCCGCTTCACCGCGGCCGGCACCGTGCAAGGCTGGCTGTCGGCACTGGCCTGCCACGCACACTCGGGGCGGTGGTCGGCCTGGAAGCGCAGGCCATGCACCGCGTCATCCCCCAGCCGCGCACGCAGGCGTTCGCGCAGTTGCTCCCAGGGCAAGGACTGCTGCGGGCGATCGTCGAACAGTTCCTGATGCTGGGGCACAAAGGTCGGCAGGTCTTCGGCACGCAGGCGAAAACCGCGTACCGGTGCCTCGACCTGGACCTGCTCCAGTCGCCCCCGGGCCAGTTCGAAGAGCATCGCCGGATCGCGCTCGGCGCTGAGCAGGCCGACCTTGATGAGCGTATCCGGCAACCCGGCGTGCTCCAGGTGCAGGTCGAAACGCTGTACGCCGCTGTCACGACCGCAGAGGAACGCCGACAAGTCGCCGGTCAATCGGCGCAACGGAAACAGCAAGGCTTGATGGGACTGCACATCGAAATTGAGTTCGATACGCACATCGAAGCGGTCCGGCGGCAGGTAAAACGTCAACGCCAGCCGCCGCAACCCCGACAGGGCATCCAGATGCTTGAGCACCTGGGCCTCGAAACGCCGGGCCAGGCTATGCCGGGGCAGCGCCTGCACCTGGCTCAAGATGCGCAAGCCCATGCGCGACAAGGCCGTGGCGACCGAGGCTTCGAGGCCGATCCGGTCGACGGGCATTTGCCCCAGGTGATGCTGCAAGGCTTGATCGTCCGGGACCACCAGACCGTCATAGGCATTGGCCAGCACCCGCGCCGCCACCGGGTTGGGCGCGGCCACGATGCGGTGCCGAAACCCCAGCTCGTCGAGCTCACGGCGCAAAAGCGCTTCGAATTGCGGCCAGGCACCGAACAAGCCGAGGCTGGATTCGATCTCGAACACCAGGGCCCGGGGGTAATGCACGCTGACCTGGGAACTGAAGCGATAGGCCCAGGCGGCGAGGAACTGCTGCCAGTGTTCGATTTCAGCGGCGTCGTATTCGGCCGTGACAAAGCCTTTGCTCAAGGCCTGTGCCGCGCTCATGGACTGGCCGGGACGCAAACCCAGCGCCCGCGCCGCACTGTTGACGGCCTGCAGCACCCGGCGCTGGGCCGGGCCGGTCAGCAACGCCAGGGGTTCATCGGGATCGGCGCGCTGACGCAGTACCGCGTCCAGCGCCAATTGCGGGAAAACAATGCAGACCCAGCGCATGGCAACCTCAATGCCCCACGGCGAAGGCAATCGGCGCCGAACGGGCCAGGCCGCCGCGGCACTTGAGCACGCGCAGTTGTGCCGGTCGGGCATCGATGGCAATGCGCAGGGCCGCTGGCGAAGGGTTGATCGCTTCACCGAGGGGACGATAGGCGAAGGCCAGGGTCTGGCCGGTTTCCGCCGCCACCTGCAAGCGGCGCAAGGCGCGGTCATCGGCCTTGTGCGGCCAGCACAGCACCGCGCCGCAACTGCCCGAGCGCAGGCATTGTTCCGCGGCCCACAGCGCATCGCGCTCGCTGGCCTGGATGATCGACAACTGACGCAGATCCACTCCGGCGCCCTGCCACGCCTGGGGGTACGGCACACAAGGCGGCGCCACCAGCACGATGCGCTCGCCCGCCGCCGACAGCCGTGCCAGTGTCGGCCACACCAGTTGCAACTCGCCCACGCCCTGCCCGGCCAACAGGATTTCCGTCAGTGCCGCCTCCGGCCAGCCACCGCTGGGCAACGCGGCGTCCAGCGCAGCATGCCCGGTGGGTTGCGGGCTGGCAGCCGGTGGCGCAGGCCGGCCCTTCCAGACCTGGCCGCCATTGAACAGCGTATCCAGCGCAACGACGGCACCCATCAGCCTTGCCTCACCAGGCCACAGAACACGCCTTCGATGGCCAGGTCCCGGTCGGCTTCGACAATGATCGGCTGGTAGGCCGGGTTGCGCGGCAGCAGGCGAACCACATCGCCGACCCGCTCGAAGCGCTTGATGGTGACTTCGCCGTCGAGCCGCGCCACGACGATCTGGCCATTAACGGCCTCGGGGCTGCGGTGCACGCCCACCAGATCGCCGTCGAGGATGCCGTCCTCGATCATCGAGTCACCCCGCACCCGCAACATGTAGTCCGGCACCCGCGAGAAGATCGACGGATCGAGCAGCAAGCGGCTATGGACTTCCGCATCGGCCCCAATCGGCGCACCGGCCGCCACTCGGCCAAGCACCGGGATGTCCAGCAATTCGGGACGCGGCGGCTGCCCGAGCAGGCGAATGCCCCGGGCCTGATGCGGGTTGACCTCGATAAACCCGGCTTCGGTCAGCGCCAGCACATGCTTGCGCGCGACGCTGCGGGAGGCGAAACCGAACGCCTCGCTGATTTCAGCGAGGCTCGGAGGCTGACCGTGCTCGGCGATGCGATCGCGGATAAAGGTCAGGATGGCGGTACGGCGGGGAGTCAGAGTCGTCATGGAGTACATTTGTACTCTTTTGGCTTTTTCCTGGCAAGGACTTGTAGGAGCTGTCGAGTGAAACGAGGCTGCGATCTCTTGAGACCAGAGCAAAAAGATCGCAGCCTGCGGCAGCTCCTACAGGAAGCCGGTTCAAACGTAACGTCCAGCGCTCCGTACTCGAACAAAACGGACGATCAAAAAATAAGGCCTACCGTTCGTCGCCTTTCTAAAAAATTAGCCTCTCAAGAAAATAAAAATCCATAAAAAAAGTACAAACCGCACATTTATTCTTACAGAAATATTCTACTCAACATAGCAAGATCATTTCTGCTTGCCGATAACTAAAATACAGATTCAAAAAGGAATTCCACAGTTCCACGCTAAAAACTATCCACACCAAAACAAAACCAAGCCACTAAGATTCCTAACATCATGCAGGACGCATCTTAAAAACATGCAGGAATCCCCCTACAACACAAAGTTCTCTCGCTTGCATCCAACAGCAAAATCAACTAATCCTTGCAACACCACTTAACACCAAGTGGCGCCCCAAAACAAAAGCAAAATGAAAAACAACAAACATGGAGAATCGCCACCCAATGACCAAAAATATTATACCCAGAGTTTCTTCCCTGGTATCCATATTCATAAAAGAACAATTAAAAGAACCCATTGCCTTTTTCTGGATCTTGATATCACCTTGTGCGATGTTCTATTTTTTTGCAACAACCAGGCAAGACCCCAACTATTTCTCGAGCAATTACATTACGATTTCAGCATGGTTTTATGCTTATATCTCTTCTAGTGTCGCATTATTTGGATTCGCCTTTTACATAATCGGAAGAAGGGAAAGCGGGTTCACCCGATCATTTATTTACTCCAGGGAATCAAAACTGATTTTTCTCTTATCGCACTTCACTGCCTACTCGCTAATATCAATATCTTACTGCACAACCTTTTACTTAACGACCAAATTCCCATTTGAAAACTACAACCTCAATGAACTACTGAATATCGCACTACGCTTTTACATCTGTTTTATCATGTTTTGCACTTTCGGGGCTGCATTTTCATTGTTACCGATCAACTTTCAGAACTCGAACACTTTGCTTTCCATTTTTTCGTTCTGCATGCTGATTCTCGGCGTAATGAGTGCCAGCAGATCAAACCCCATCACCGACACTTTGAACCTCGCAAACCCACTGACACTTGCAAGCCAGATAATGGAACAAGGTCTTGAATCCAACAAACTCATCACGACAGCAATAATTATTTTATTTATTTCAGTACTGCACAGAACGTTCAAGCACCTGAGAGTCAATCCCGTATGGAGCCGATACTGATGAAAAAATTCACGGCGCAGAGCATCGATTTCTCCTATACAGACAACCCCCTCTTGACCCAGGCATCTCTTGAGGTTGCTCAAGGTAACATTGTCGGCATTCTGGGGCCCAACGGATCTGGAAAAACAACTTTTTTCGATATCGTCTGCGACCTTAAAAAAGCAAAGTCCGGCTTCATAAAAAACGACTTCAGTCACTTTTTATACCTTTCTCAAATCATCTCCACCCCCCCACCATTGCGCATGCGTGACATTTTTAAAATGGTGACTGCACTGTCATCAAGCGAGCCCATGACACAAGAAACAACCTTAGAAAAACTAAGTGCGTGGAGCCCTGCGATAGTTAACCGATACCAAGACATATGGAACAAAAAATCATCGCTGTGCAGCTACGGAGAGACACGCTGGTTCTTTACGCTCTCTCTTCTTTCAATGTCTGCAGATTTCGTGATTCTCGACGAACCTACTGCCGGTGTAGATCCTGAATTTCGCCGCTATATTTGGCAATGCCTTCACGGCACCGCCAGGGAGGGCACCGCTATTCTGGTTTCATCGCACAATGTTGATGAGGTAATTAACCATTGTGATTATTTTTATATGATTAGCCAGCAACGCTTCAATCGCTTTGCCAATGGTAGTGAGTTCATGCATCGGTATGGCGTAAAGACTGTGGACGATGCGTTTATCCGAGCCGTTACTGAACCTGTATTCGCAACATAAGCAACTGGAAGCGCACACGGGGGAGCTGCCGCAGACCGCGACAACTCCCGATAAGGAATGGAGTTCGATTCAGT
Source organism: Pseudomonas sp. 05L36 (assembly GCF_056398125.1). NCBI lineage: Bacteria > Pseudomonadati > Pseudomonadota > Gammaproteobacteria > Pseudomonadales > Pseudomonadaceae > Pseudomonas > Pseudomonas sp. 05L36. The sequence goes on from NZ_JBFTOU010000017.1 coordinate 86,645, forward strand.
CGGTAAGCCCGGCAAGATAAGCCCACGGATAAATCCCCCGCTCATGCCCGTCGCTGAACACCAGTTGCAGGCCATAACCCTGGGAGTGCAACTCGATCACCTGAACCCGCGCATCCACCAACGGCGCCATCCCCCGCAACCGAAACGCCCGGCACTGCGAGCACGGGCACTGCCGACGCAATTCGGCATGTTCGAACACCTGCTCGCGACCATCCGGCCAGTTCAGTCGCAACTGCTGTTTGCTGCGGGAATTGCCAATCGCCAGCGGGTTCATTGCAGTTGACTCAAGGCAATGCGCACGGCCTTGCGCACTTCAGGGTCGCCGTCGTCTTGTGCGTCCTGCAATGCCGCAATGGCCCGTGGGTCGTTCAATTCGCCGAGGGCCAACGCGGCTTCCTTGCGCAGGTTGCTGATGCGGTGGCCGAGGGTGTCGATCAGCGCTTCGAGCGCAGGTACAAAACGCAAGCGACCGAGGCTGCGGGTGGCGCGCAGGCGCACTTGCCAGTAATCGTCGTCCAGGGCGTCGATCAGGGCCGGGCCGGCGTCGAGGTGGCCGACCTTGCCCAGGGTGGTGGCGGCTTCTTCGCGGACTTGCCAGGCAGCGTCCCGCAAGGCCTGGCGCAGGGCCGGCAGCACCTGTGCGTCAGACGCCAGGCCCAAGGCCCCGGTGGCGGCACGCCGAACTTCAGTGTCCGGGTCAGCGCTGGCCAGCCGCGCCAGTGCCGGCAAGGCATCGAGTTGCTTGAGCCAGCCGAGTACGCCCACCGCCTCGCGGCGCACGCTGGCGCTTGCATCGTCCAGTGCCCGGGCAGCCGCTTCGGCGGCATCGGGGCAACGCAACTCGCGCAACGCCCGGAACGCAGCAATGCGTACGCCGCTGTCGGCGTGCCCGGTCCACGGCAGAATGACCCGGCCCGCCGCTTCACTCTTGAGCAGGCTGAGGCTTTGCGCAGCGGCCACCTGCACTACCGGGGATGGATCCGTCAGCGCCTGGCACAACGCCTCGACCACCGGCGCGTCCTCCCAGGCTTCCAGCAACCGCGCGGCTTCGGCGCGAACGTCTGCAATCGGGTCTTCGGCCAGTCGATTGATCAACCACAGCAGGCCGTCCGGTTCCTCGAGATCGGCCAGTTCGATCAGCGCGATCCGGCGCACACCGGCATCCTCGTCGGTCAGGCGCGGTTGCAGGGCCAGAATGTCGTCGTTATCGGTTACATCGAATAGTGAGGTCATAGGGCAAATCGCGGCAGTTTGTTTTCAGGGGGAAGTCCGAGCGGGTTCAGGCGCGGCAGTTGCCGACTGTCTTCGTGTCGCAGGAGTTCGAGGCAATGGCGCTTGAGATGCGAGAATTCAGGGCGGGTCATCAGCTCCGTGCTGCGCGGCCGGGGGAACTCCAGGCGCAGGTCTTCGATGATCCGCCCGGGGCGCGAGCTCATGACCAGCAAGCGATCGGCGAGGAACAGCGCTTCGTCGATGTCATGGGTGACAAAGACCACGGTGGTGCGGATGCGCGTCCAGATGTCCAGCAGCAGTTCCTGCATGTTCAATCGGGTCAGTGCATCGAGGGCGCCGAAGGGTTCGTCCATCAGCAACAGGCTCGGACGGTTGACCAGCACCCGGGCAATTTCCACCCGTTGCTGCATGCCCCCGGAGAGCTGGTCGGGCCAACGCCCGGCAAAACCTTCGAGGCCCACCAGTGCGAGGATTTCATCCGCCGCCTTGTGCCGTTCGACCTTGCCGACGCCTCGCATTTTCAAGCCGAACGCCACGTTGTCGCGCACCGTGCGCCACGGAAACAGGGTGTGCTGCTGGAACACCATGCCGCGCTGGGGCGATGGACCGGAGACTGCTGCGCCATCGACGTTGAGCGTGCCGGTGCGCGGTTGCAGGTGGCCGGCCAGCGCGCCGAGCAAGGTGGACTTGCCGCAACCGGACGGCCCGAGAATGCACACGAACTGCCCCGGCTCGATCTGGCAATCGAGGCCCTGCACCGCTTCGAAAGCCGCGGCTCCCTCGCCAAGGCTGATCGACAGCCCGCGAATGTCGATGCGCCCTTCCAGGTGTTGAAAAACGCTCATCAGGCTTTTCCTCGTGGTCGATGCCAGGGCGTGAACAGCCCGCCCAGACGCTTGATCAGCAGGCTGCTGCCCATGCCGAGCACGCCGATCAGCAACATGCCGACGACGATGTCGGCGTAGTTCTGGATGGTGTAGGACTCCCAGGTGTAATAGCCGATGCCGAATTGGCCGGAGATCATTTCCGCCGTCACCAGGCAGAACCACGAGGTGCCCATGCCGATGGCCAGGCCGGTGATGATGCTCGGCGCGGCGCCCGGAAGAATCACCTCCAGCAGGATGGCCCGGCGCCCTGCCCCGAGGCTTTTCGCCGAGGCGATCAGCCGTGGGTCGACGCCTTCGACGCCATGCACGGTGTTGAGCAGGATCGGGAACAGTGCGCCGGTGAAGGTGATGAACACCATCGACAGCTCCGACGAGGGAAACATCAGGATTGCCAGGGGAATCCACGCCACGGCCGGGATCGGGCGCAGTACTTCCAGGGGTGGCAGCAACAGATCTTCGGCCCATTTCGAGCGACCGATGGCCAGGCCCAGGGCCACGCCGATGATCAGCGCCGCGAAGTAACCGGCGAACACCCGGCCGAGGCTGCTGCCCAGGTGCTGCGCGAGCTTGCCCGAGTCGCCTAGGCCGAGGGCGGCTTCAATGACCGCCACGGGTGTCGGGACATTGGCGAAGGTCACCAGGCCGAGGTTCCAGTGGTGGCTGGCGGCGAGTTGCCAGAACAGCAGGCAGAGCAGCAGTGAAGCGACTCTGGGGAGCCAGCGTGAATAGGATCGGTACACAATTTTTCCTCTTAACCCGCCTCCTGTAGGAGCGAGCTTGCTCGCGAAGAACGCCAACAATGATGCGTTCTGTCTGAAGGATCGCGTTATCTGGACGTTTTTCGTCGGAACGCCGCCCGGAGCAAGCTCGCTCCTACAGGGGACTGTAGTGTTTTGCCGGTTAGCGAACGGCCACGGCCTGGGCAGTGGCATCGGTGAAGTCAAAGACCTTCCCGCCCTGGGCCGTGGCGAACTGCTGGGCCTGGCCTTTGAGCAAAAACGCACTCAGTTGCCCTTTCCCGTCGGTGGCAAACCACGCCTGGTCCGCCAGCAACTTGATCCCGCTGTCGCTGGCCTGGGCGTACACCGCGCGGATGTTTTTGCCTTCCTGCTTCAGGGCTGCCAGCGCGGCAAACGCCGCTTGCGCCGAGGCGTACTGGCGAACCTTCGGCTCACCGCGCACCCAGATTTCCGCCACGTGGCTGAAGTCGGTGATGGTTTTACCGCTGGTGACATCGACGGCTTTGAGCGGTGCCTGGGCGTAATTGGCCAACTGCGCGCTGTAGTCGAGGTTCGAGGCCTTGAAGGCAGCGCGGATGTATTGGTCGTCGATGAAGGTGTTGAGATCCAGACCGCGATCCGCCTTCTTCAACAGCTTGAGGGTCTCGATGGCTGTGCCCACGGCCTGGCGATATTCCGGCTTCCAGCTCAGGTCGCGGGTCTGCACACCGAGAGGGCCATGGAACAGGTAATTGACCTCGGCATCGACCCCGGTGACCTTGGCGATCAACTCGCTGTATTTCTCCGGTTCAGCCGTCAGCAACTGGTTGGCTTCGATACTCGCCCGCAGGTAAGCGACGACGATTTCCGGGTACTTCTTCGCATAGGCCTGATCGACCAGCGCACCGTGGAAGGTCGGCGCGTTGGCCTGGGCGCCGTCATAAATCTTGCGCGCGAAACCGCGGCTGGGGAACAGTTCGGCGAAGGGCACGAAGTCAGCGTGAGCATCGATCTTGCCGGCCTGCAACGCGGAGCCGGCGACTTCCGGCGGCTGGGCGATGATGTTCACGTCCTTGAGCGGGTCCCAGCCCTGCGCCGCGACGGCGCGCAGCAGCATGCCATGGGCGGTGGAAGCGAACGGCACGGAAATGGTCTTGCCCTTGAGCTCCGCCAGCGACTGCACGCCCGATGCGCTTGGCACCACAATGCCGTTACCGCTGCCCTTGATGCTGCCCGACAGCACGCTGATGAACAGGCTGTGCTTGCCCGCCGTTTCGAACGCCACGCCGTTGAACGCGCCGGGGAAGTCGGCCATGGCGCCGAAGTCGAGTTTGCCGGCCACCATCTCGTTGGTCAGGGGGGCGCCGCTGGTGAAGTTTTTCCACTGCACCTCGTATTGGGCGTCTTTGTAGGGACCATCGTGGGGCAGGTATTTGTCCAGCAGCCCGAGTTCGCGAATCAACAATCCGCCGGCGGCGCAGTTGATGGTGGTGTCCTGGGTGCCGATGGCAATGCGGATGGTTTCGGCCGAGGCCGACAGGGTGAATGAAGCCAGTACCAGACCGGCCAAAGCTGCACGCAACATCATGAGTGTTTCCCCTCGAATCATTTATTGGATGTTCGTCTCCGCCACGATCAGGGCGCGGTGGGAAACGAGGGGTGTTTTTAATCAAGCGTCCGGTGGTTGCCGGATGGCGTTTTGGGTTGTCTGTTCTGGCGTCTTCGCTGGCAAGCCAGCTCCTACAAAAGCGATTACCGCAATAGATAGGGGATCTCGACTTTCACGGCCCCGGTCGGGCAGTCCTTTTCACAGGGCATGCAGTACCAGCATTCATCGAAGGCCATGTAGGCCTTTTGCGTGGCCGGGTTGATCGCCAGCAGGTCCATCGGGCAAACGTCGACGCACACGGTGCAGCCTTTGTGGGCGATGCATTTGTCCTCATCGACCGTGACAGGTGCGTTGGAGCGAAAGAAGATTTCCTGGGGTTGGTAAGCCATGTTCGGTCTCTCTTTTGTTGTCGGCATCAAGCCGCATCGGCACCGACCCGCAGCCGGTCGTAGGCCTGCATCTCGTCGGCATCCAGCGCGATGATGTAAGGCTCGACGGCTTTCTTGAAACTGCTCATCAAACCGTTTTGGTCTTTCTTCAGGTGGCAATGGCAGAACCAGTCGCGGTCGTTGCGTTGTGGGTGATCGACGCGATGGTGGTAAAGCCCCCAGCGGCTTTCGGCGCGGAACAATGAAGCGCGGGCGGCCATTTCGGCGCAGTCGCGGATCATGCTGACTTCCATGGCGCGCATCAGTTCGTGGGCGTTGTGGGCCTTGATCTGGTCGAGGTCGCGCTGGATGTCGCTGAAGCGTTGCAGGCCGATCTGCATCTTCCTGGTCACTTTCGGCGGTTGCAGGTAGTCGTTGACGAAGCGCCGCAGCTTGTACTCGACCTGAGCCGGTGGCAGGCCGTGTTCGCGGTCCAGCGGCGCGTAGACCCGTTGTTTTTCGGTTTCGATCTGCGCGGCATCCAGCGCTGAAAACTCACGCCCGGCGACAAAGTCCGCCGCGTTGTTACCGGCGAACCAGCCGTAGGTGAACGCGCCGAGCATGTAGTTGTGCGGCACGGCGGCCATGTCACCGGCCGAGTACAAGCCCTTGACCGAGGTCTCGGCCTTCTCGTTGACCCACACCCCCGACGCCGAATGCCCGCTGCAAAAGCCGATTTCCGAGATGTGCATCTCGACCATCTGCGTGCGGTAGTCGGTACCGCGATTGGCGTGGAACTGGCCGCGACTCGGACGCTCGTTGCTGTGCAGGATCTCTTCGATGTTCTGGATGGTTTCCTCGGCCAGGTGATCGAGCTTGAGGAACACCGGGCCATTGCCGCTTTCCAGTTCCTGATGGAACTCCCACATCATCTGCCCGCTCCAGTAGTCGCACTCGATGAAGCGTTCACCCTTGTTGTTGGCGGTGTAGCCGCCCAAGGGGCCGGTGACGTAGGCGCAGGCCGGGCCGTTGTAATCCTTGATCAGCGGGTTGATCTGGAAGCACTCCAGGTTCGCCAGTTCGGCCCCGGCGTGGTAGGCCATCGAGTAGCCGTCGCCGGCATTGGTCGGGTTTTCGTAGGTGCCCATCAGGTAGCCCGAAGACGGCAACCCCAGGCGTCCGGCGGCACCGCAGGCGAGGATCACCGCCTTGGCCTTGATCACATGGAAGTCAGCTGTGCGGCAATCAAAGCCCATCACGCCGTTGACCGCGCCCTCTTCATCCGTCAGCAATCGGGTGCAGACCAGGCGATTGGTGATGCTCACCCGCGCGCGCTTCAACTGCCGATAGAGGACTTTCTTGATGTCGTGCCCTTCCGGCATCGGCAACACATAAGCGCCCATGTGGTGGACCTTTTTCACCGCGTAGTCGCCGGTTTCGTCCTTCTCGAATTTCACGCCCCAGCGGTCCAGTTGCCCGATCGTTTCGAAGCTGTGGGTGGCATAGGCGTACACCGCGGCCTGGTTGACGATGCCGTCGTTGGCGATGGTGATTTCCTTGGTGTACTGCTCCGGCGTCGAGTGGCCAGGAATGATCGCGTTGTTCAGGCCGTCCATGCCCATGCTGATCGCGCCGCTGCGCTTGACGTTGGCCTTGTCGATCAACAACACCCGCAGGTCGCGGTTGCGTTCCTTGGCCTTGATCGCCGCCATGGGGCCGGCGGTGCCGCCGCCAATGACAACGATGTCGTATTCCTGCTCCAGCGTGCTGCGCGTCATGCCTGCTCCCCTTTTTGCCGGTCGATCCGCAGGCGGTACTGGAAGGCATCGCCACGGTAGTAAAGGTGTTCGAAGTCCAGCGGCCAACCGTCGACATCGTGGGTCAGGCGCTCAATACGCATGATTGCTGAACCAGGTTCGACGTTCAGCGCCCGGCTCAGGTCGCTGTCGGCCAGTACCGCATCGATGGCCAGGTCGGCGTGCCCCAGGGCCAGGCCGCAGTCGTTTTCCAGGATCTGGAAAATGTCGCGGGTGACCAGGTCGGCTTTTTCCAGGCGCTCGCCAATGGCCTTGGGCAGGTAAGTGATCTCCAGGGAAATCGGCTCGCGATTGATCAGGCGCACCCGTTTGACCTGCGCCACAACCTCGCCTTCGGCGACCTGTAAACGCTCGGCGACGAGCTTGCTGGCGGCAATGAATTTGAAGCTGCGCAGGCGGTTGATCACCTCGTAGCCGCGACCGGTCATGGACTCGGCCAGGCCTTGCAGGGTGCTGACGTTCTGGAAGGTTTTTGGTTTGGCGACGAAGGTGCCTTTGCCGTGGATCTTGAAGATCAACCCTTCCTTTTGCAGGTCACCCAAGGCCTGGCGCACGGTGATGCGGCTGACCTTGAACAACGTGCCAAGCTCGCTTTCGGAAGGCATCTGGCTGTCTTGCGGGTATTTGCCATCGAGGATGCGGGTACGCAGCACGTCTCGCAGCTGGGTGTGCAACGGGACGCTGCTCAGGGATAGAACGTTATCGGTCATGGCGGATCACTTGTTATAACGAGTTATGACGTGATCTTAAAGAGCCGTGATGTCGATTGAGAAATACCGAATGCGCATAAGGTTAGACTCACCACCGTCCCCTGTGGGAGCGAGCTTGCTCGCGATAGCGTCGGCACATCCAGCATTGATACTGACTGACACAACGTCATCGCGAGCAAGCTCGCTCCCACAGGACCGCGTTAAATCTGAAGGTTCAGTGCCGCTTGAGGATCTGGTCCATCACCCAATCGGTCTTCAGCGCCTGTTCGGCCACCGCCGGGTGCTGCGCCTCGCCACGGATATGCGCATTCATGCCCAGTACGTGGTGCCACTGAATGTGTGCGTGATGCTCGATGTTCAGGCTGAGGTGTTCATCGGCGTGTAGCTCGACCGGGTGTTCATCGAATACCGAAAAGGTGATCCGGCCTTTACTGCCAATCACTTCGACCCGGTCTTCGCGCCGGTCTGCAACGAAGTTCCAGCAGCCCATCCCCAGTGCCCCGCTGGCAAACCGCCAAGTGGCGCTGACGGCATCTTCGGCCGCGTACAAACCGGCCTGCCGCGCGGTGAACCCGGCGACTTCGACGATATCGCCGAACAGGTACTGAAACAGGTCCAGGCCATGGCTGGCCAGATCGGCGAAGTAGCCACCACCGGCAATCGCCGGATCGGTGCGCCAGTTTTCACTGCCGTTGCGGTCCGCTGCCGACGGGGCTTTGGTGAGGGTCCAGGTCAAGTGCCGGACCTCACCGATCCGCCCCTCTTGCAGCCACTGCCGCACTTGCCGGAAGCGTGGCAGCGAACGCCGGTAATAGGACACGAACAGGTGCAACCCGGCATCGGCAAACACCTGCGTCATCTCGCGGCTTTGCCCGGCATTCAGCGCCATCGGTTTTTCGACGCAGCAATGCTTGCCGGCGGCGGCCACCTGCAAGGCGTAAGCGTGATGGCTGTCGGGCGGCGTGGCGATGTACACCGCGTCGACCTCGGGATCGTTGATCAGCGCCTGCGCATCGGTGTAGACCCGCGCGATGCCGTGGCGCACGGCGTAGTCGGTGACGACTTCAAGGCGCCGGCCCATCACCGCCACCAACGCCGATCCGGGTGCCTTGTAGAAGGCCGGCCCGCTTTTGCGTTCCGCGACACTGCCACAACCGATCATGCCCCAGCGCACCAGGTTCACAGGCTCTCCTTGGTGCTCAGCCAATGCGCAATACGCGCAGGTCCAGTCGACCGTCCTTGAGCGGCGGGCACCAGTAGTAGCCACCGGTGATCGGACGGCTGATGCGGTACAAACCGTCGGTGACGCCGTCTTCCAGGCCACTCATGCGGCGCAGTTGGGCTTCGAAGGCGTCGAGGGAAAAACCGAAGGCCAGGAACATCAGGCCGGCGCGGTCGCCTTCGATCCACGGCATCGAACGGCGCACCACGAAGGCTTCAGGCGCAAAGCTTTCCTGGGCGGTGCGTTTGACGTGGGCGGAAACCGGCGCGTCGTCGATCTCTTCGTTATCGCTCAAGCGGCGGCCCATGATGTTGTCTTTTTCGTCCGCCGACAGCCCATGAAAACCTTTCAAGTCATGCTGCCACTGCTGGATCGCGGCGAAGCTGCCACCGACCAGGCCCTCAGCGCCTTCGCTCAACAGCGCGGCGGCGACAGCGGCTTCGTCGTGGGGGTTCTCGGTGCCATCTTCGTAGCCGGTCAGGTCATGGCCGGTCATGTGGCGGAAGGTTTCGTTCATCTGCACCAGGCGCAATGCCGGGGCCAACGCGGCGGCGATGACGTTGCTGCGGTTGAGCAACTCACCACGGTCTTCACCGTGCAGCCAGCACCAGAGCGCGTGCTGGGTCGACGGATTTTCGACGCCCACACCGGTCAACGCCGGAAAGGTACGCAGGCCATCGATCTGAACGTGCAGCGCATTGACCAGCGATTCACCGAAGCCGACGACAGCCGATTTCCCGTCCACCAGTTGCATCAAGTTGTCGAGCGCAACCGGCAATGCCTCGACGGATTCGAGGGCGAAGAACATATGGCGGGCTTGAGGCGGAACGGGGGTGGCGAGAATACCCGGCTGGTAATAGCTCATATGAACTCCTTGAAAAAGAGCACGGAGTTTAACCGGAGTACGAAGGTTTGTGTGCCGTCAGAGGCCAGGAACCTGTGGCAAAGGGGCTTCTGTGGCGAGGGGGCTTGCCCCCTCGCCACAGAAGCCCCCCCACCCAAGGCCAAACAAAGGCTAGGCTTTTCAGTTAATCGGGTTGAGGGCATTGGGGGCCAACAAGGGGCGCTTCTGAGGCCATGAATGTAGGGCTCGATGAATCCGTGATCCTTCACGCTGTGCGGCAAAACGCTGAAATGAGTCATGACAAGGGTTGCTGAGGTCTGCTAAAACGATTCATCAGTGCATTATCCAATCCAGAGGGGTAGCGACATGACCACAGCCAATATTCTCCAGAACCTGTTCCCGAGCCCCGCCGACATCCCGGAAAAGTACCGCCTTGACGGCCAGACCGAGCAGCGTGAGTACCTGGTCGATGGCGTACTGAGAACCTGGAACGGTCCACTGGCCCAGGTCCGCAGCCCGGTGTACCTGACCGGCGCCAATGGCGACGAGCAAGTGATCCTCGGCAGCACGCCGCTGCTGGATGCCGAGACCGCATTGACCGCCCTCGACGCTGCCGTCCGTGCTTATGACCGGGGCCAGGGATTGTGGCCGACCATGCGCGTGGCCGAACGCATCCAGCACGTCGAAACCTTCCTCGGGCGCATGCGCGAGCAGCGCGACGCCGTGGTCAAGTTGCTGATGTGGGAAATCGGCAAGAACCTCAAGGATTCGGAAAAGGAGTTCGACCGCACCTGCGACTACATCGTCGACACCATCAACGCGCTCAAAGAACTCGACCGCCGCTCCAGCCGTTTCGAACTGGAACAGGACACCCTCGGTCAGATCCGTCGCGTGCCGATGGGTGTCGCCCTGTGCATGGGGCCTTACAACTACCCATTGAACGAAACCTTCACCACGCTGATCCCGGCGCTGATCATGGGCAACACCGTAGTGTTCAAACCCGCAAAACTGGGCGTGCTGCTGATTCGCCCGCTGCTGGAAGCCTTCCGCGACAGCTTCCCGGCCGGGGTGATCAACGTCATCTACGGCAGTGGCCGCGAGACAGTCAGTGCGCTGATGGCCAGTGGCAAGATCGACATCTTTGCGTTCATTGGCACCAACAAGGCCGCCAGTGACCTGAAAAAACTCCATCCGAGACCCCACCGCTTGCGCGCGGCGCTGGGCCTGGATGCGAAAAACCCAGGCATCGTCCTGCCGGAAGTGGATCTGGACAACGCGGTCAGTGAGGCGGTGACCGGCTCGCTGTCATTCAATGGCCAGCGCTGCACGGCCCTGAAGATCCTGTTTGTTCACGAAGACGTGGTCGAGTCCTTCATCGACAAATTCAATGCCCGGCTTGCCAACCTCAAACCCGGCATGCCCTGGGAAAGTGGCGTATCCCTGACGCCCCTGCCGGAATCGGGCAAGGTCGACTATCTGCATTCTCTGGTAGCGGATGCCGAGAGCAAGGGCGCCAAAGTGGTCAACCCCAACGGTGGCGAGGCTCGTGCATCGTTCTTCTACCCGGCGGTGCTGTACCCGGTCACGCCGCAGATGCGGGTCTATCAGGAAGAACAGTTCGGCCCCGTCATCCCCATCGTGCCGTACCGCCATCTGGATACGGTGATCGACTACGTGCTGGAGTCGGACTTCGGCCAGCAGTTGAGCATCTTCGGCACCAACCCGGTGGCGGTCGGCCGGCTGGTGGACACCTTCGCCAATCAGGTCGGGCGCATCAACCTCAATGCCCAGTGCCAGCGCGGCCCGGACACCTACCCCTTCAATGGTCGCAAGAACTCCGCCGAAGGCACCTTGTCGGTCCATGACGCATTGCGGGTGTTTTCGATCCGCACCCTGGTGGCCACCAAATTCCAGGAGACCAACAAGGACCTGATCAGCGAGATCATCAGCGGCCGCAGTTCGAGCTTCCTGACCACCGACTACATCTTCTGAGGAGAGCCAGCCTGAGTACATCCAGAGCCCAACGACTGCCACCGCTGTTGCGCCGATTGCTGCGTCCGCTGCTGGACCCGTATCGGCGCTATCGCCATGCCCGGGTAATCCATGCGGTGCGGGTGTCGCTCGGATTGCTGGCGACCATCCTGCTGACCACCGGCATCCATCTGCCCCACGGTGAGTGGGCGTCGGTGACGATGCTGGTGGTGATCGGCGGCTTGCAGCATCACGGCAACATCGGCAAAAAAGCCGCCGAGCGTGCCATTGGCACCTTGATCGGCGCCGGTGTCGGCCTGGCGTTGGTGGCACAACAGGCCTGGCTCGGGATGCCCTGGCTGACCTATTTCGCGATGTCGGTGGTCTGCGGTTTTTTCTCGTATCACGCCATCGGCAAGGGTGGTTACACGGCGCTGCTGTCGGCGATTACCGTGTTCATCGTCGCGGGGCACGGCGACAACCCGGTCACCGATGGCTTGTGGCGCGGGGTGGATATCCTGATCGGCATTGCCCTGGCTTTGGCGTTTTCCTTCGCCCTGCCGCTGTACGCGGTTTATTCCTGGCGCTACAACCTGGCCGATGCGCTGCGCGATTGCGCGAAAATCTACGGGCGCATCATTGACGGCCAGGCCATCACCGCCGACGAACACCTCAAGCTCATGACCCGCCTGAACGCGGTGATGGTGCAACTTCGCTCACTGATGCCGTCGGTGTCCAAGGAAGTGAAGATTTCCATGACCGAACTGGATGCTATCCAGCGCAACCTGCGCATGTGCGTCAGTACCCTGGAAATCCTCGGCAATACCCGACCGGATGCCAATGACCCCGAGGCGATGAGGCTCCTGCAAACGGCATTGAAAGCCGAGCATCGACAGATTCGCGTGCAATTGATCGGTATGGCCAGGGCGTTGAAATCAGGCGCCGCCCAACGGCTCGATCGCCCAATGGATTTGCCGCTGGTCAGCCTCGATGCGCCGGTCTACAACACGCTGGACGGCTATCGTTTGTTGACTCAACAACTGGCTGCCAACGTCGGCGAGATGCGCCAGCGACTGGCCAGCAATGCGCCGCGCTGGAACATCTGACACCTGGATCGCGGGTTACGGCGTCACCGTGCGCCGAAACTTCAGCGACCAGCCTTGTTGCATGCCGGCAGCGGCCAGCAGAATTGCCGCGACACCGATCCATTGCAGCGGCTCCAGACGATGGCCGAAAGCAAACCAGTCGACGAAAATCGCCGCAATCGGGTAGATGAAGGACAGCGCCCCCGTCAGCGCAGTCGGCAGTTTTTGAATCGCGCCGTACAGCAACACGTACATCACACCGGTGTGCACCATGCCCAACGTCACCAGGCTGGCCCACGCACTCGGTGCCTGGGGCAATACCGAAAGATTCGCGAATGGCGCGAGCAACAACACACCCGTGCTGACCTGGATCAGCGCGATCAAATGCGGCGGAGTTCCCGTCAAACGCTTGATGATCAACGCGGCAATCGCGTAGAGAAACGCCGCACCCAACGCCAAGGCAATGCCCGTCAGGTAATCGCTGCCACTCTCGCCCTGGCTGCCATGGGCACTGACAATTGCCAGCATGCCGAGAAACGACACGCCCAGCCAGGTCAGTTTCTGCGCGGTGATCTTTTCATTGAGGAACAAAGCCGCCAGCCCGACCAGCATGAACGGCTGGACGTTATAGACGGCGGTGCCGATGGCAATCGACGCCCGGGAATAGGACGCGAACAACAGCACCCAGTTGCCGACAATCGCCACACCGCTCAGCACCGCGAGCAGGAAGGTCGTGCGGGTCAGAATGCCAGGGCGCAGAAAGCCGAAAGCCGCGCAAATGAGCAGCAAGGTGCCGGCACCGAACAGGCAGCGCCAGAACACCACGTCCAGCACCGGTTGCCCGGACACCAGCACGAACCAGCCGATGGTGCCGGAGATCAGCATGGCGGCCGTCATTTCGAACGAACCGCGGCGTAGGGATTTGTCCATCATCAGACTCCTGTGTTTGTGACCAAAGTATGCCAATGCCCCCAGACGCTACTCCAGAGCAAAAAGCAGGCTAAACTCGAGATCTGCCTTTTTTATCAAGGCCGTTTTGAAAAAATGCCTAACAGAGGGTTTCGCCATGACCGATGATATCGACCAGGTGCTGATCACGGCCCTGATGGAAGACTCGCGACGCTCGCTCAAGGCCCTGGCGCAAATCAGTGGCCTGTCCTCCCCCAGTGTTGCCGAGCGTCTGCGCCGCCTGGAAGAACGCGGCGTGCTCAAGGGCTACACCGTTGAAATCGACCCGAGATGCTTTGGCTATCAACTCCAGGCCATCGTGCGTATTCGCCCGTTGCCGGGGCAATTGCAGGAAGTGGAACGGCAAATCATGGCCATTCCCGAATTCACCGAGTGCGACAAGGTCACCGGCGACGACTGTTTCATTGCGCGCCTGCATGTGCGCTCGATGGAACAACTGGACACCCTGCTCGACCGCCTCAACACCCATGCTGAAACCAATACGGCAATCGTCAAGAAAACTCCGGTCAAGCGCCGGTTACCGCCGATGGCGTGAGTGATATTTATTTCAGCCTGAAGTAGATTGACGGTTTCCGGCGAAGGATTGACGGTATGAAAATTCAGGCGATGCTACTCGTGGCGATGCTGCTGGCGGGTTGCGGCACGATTCAAACGGTTGTGCGCGGTGACGAAGTGGCTGCAAAAAGCCTCAAGGACCACAAGAGTTATTGCGGCGCGGTACCACGAATCTACAGCGGTGTGACCTACGATTTCTGCTACCTGAACGCGCCCCTGGAAGACGGTCGGGATGCGCAGGTACATGGTCCCGCCCCCGCTATCGTGCTGCTCGACGTGGTCGTGTCCGGGGCGATGGATACCTTGCTGCTGCCCTACACCATCTACCGCCAGCAAGCCGACGGCAGCATCGTCATTGTGGAGTGACCCTGAATTTCAGGTAATAAAAAACCCGCCTGAGCGGGTTTTTTATTTAATGCCTACGATCAATCATCGCGGCCCATGATGCCGAACAGCTGCAACAGGCTGACGAACAGGTTGTAGATCGAAACATACAGGCTGATGGTGGCCATGATGTAGTTACGCTCGCCGCCATGGATGATGGCGCTGGTCTGGAACAGGATGCAGACCGAGGAAAACAGCACGAAACCTGCGCTGATCGCCAGTTGCAGGCCGCTGATCTGGAAGAACATGCCCGCCAGTGTCGCACCCAGCAGCACGAAGAAGCCTGCCGTGATGAAGCCGCCGAGGAAGCTCATGTCCTTGCGGGTGATCAGCACATACGCCGACAGACCGCCGAACACCAGCGCCGTCATCGCGAAAGCCGAGCTGACCACTTCAGCGCCGCCCTGCATACCCAGGTAACGGTTGAGGATCGGGCCCAGCAGGAAACCCATGAAACCGGTCAGGGCAAATGCCGATACCAGGCCCCAGGCCGAATCACGGAGTTTGTTGGTGAGGAAGAAAAGACCGTAGAAGCCGATCAGCACCACGAAAATGTTCGGGTAGCCAACACGCATCTGCTGGGCAACGTAGGCCGTCACACCGCTGAATGCCAGGGTCAGGGCGAGCAAGCCGTATGTGTTGCGCAGGACGCGGCTAACCTCTAGCTGCTCAGCCTGCACGCTGTTATTAACTGCGTAATCCTGTTCGCGCATGGCGACACTCCTGTTGGTTTGAAACGTTCAGTCGCAAAGATCATAACAGACGCTCTGTAACAAGCTACGCAGAGAGTTTGACAGTGTGTTTCATTCAGGTATTATGGCGCCCGCAACGCAAACGGAGGTGTGGCCGAGTGGTTTAAGGCAACGGTCTTGAAAACCGTCGACTGTAACAGGTCCATGAGTTCGAATCCCATCGCCTCCGCCATCTTTATACGACAAAGCCCTGATTATTCAGGGCTTTGTCGTTTCTGGCTTTTGGAAAAACCTGCCAGCCCACACTTCAGCCCACACCCTGGGTGGAGTCTTGCTTTTCGACCAGCGGCTAGTTTTTCGAATGGTCTCTTGTCCCTGTAATTCTGAAGCACCGAATAAGGAACTGATGCTCTCGGAAAAATTCCCGAAAGCGAAGAGGACTGATCGTGGCCAACCCTATGCATCGACTCAGTTCAATTTGTTCGTCTTCACTGAGCACGATGTCCTGAGAGTTCATGTGATCACTCCAGGCACTGACTGACCACAGAAGCATGGCTCAGGCTAGAAATTTATTTCTGAGACAGGACACTAGGCAAGGGAATCCCACACTTGCACCAGGCCGAACAGATGCACCAGCCCATAGACCAGGCAGACCGCCGAGCTGATCACGATGAAGCGAATACTACGCCCAGTGCCTGCCAGCGCGAACGGTCCCAACAGGCCGCGCAGCAGGTAGACCAGGGTGATCGCGCACAATGCCGGGCGCAGCAGGGGCAAGGGATCGATCACCCCGGCACCGGACAGTGCATACGCCGCCCATGCGGCGAGCACGAGGGCAATCCCCGTCGTGACCACCGCGGGAAACCAGCGACCGGCCTGGGCCGCACGCACAAAGCGGTCGCCAGCGCCAAACAAGCGATACCAGGAAGGCCCTCCCATGATCACCCCGACATGCATCAGGGCCGCCAGCAGGCTGAGCCCGGCGCCGATCACCAGCGCCATGTTGTATTCGTTTGCCATTCCATCGCTCCTTGATGCAAATGCGCCACGGTGAGCCCCATAGACGTCGTGGCGCGTCGGCAGGGCCCGCCTTGACCACGTACTCAGCTGGTTGCCGCTTCGGCGCGGGTGCCGACGTCCATCACCTGGTAGCGCACGTGACGACCGCAGACCGCAGCGGCCGCTTCCACCCCGCCAGTCATGGCGCCAAAAATACCATGCCCGGTACGGGTCGATGCGCCGCACAGGTACAGGTTGCGGATTTCAGTCTTGGCCCCTGGCCTGTTGTGCAGGAAGTACTCCGGGGTAAAGGCCAGACCGTAGGACGTGCCCCCTTCGGAGCCGATAAAGCGCGTCACTGAAAAAGGGGTCGAGACTTCCTGATACACGATGTGGCCCGACATTCCCGGAATCACCCGTTCAGCCAGGGCAATCAGCTGGCGGGCGTACCACTCTTTCTTCTCCAGGTACACAGGGTTGGTCCGGTAGCTGCCATCCGTCAGTTCGGCCTGGGTCACGCCCCAGCTTTGCGGGGTGGAAGGCACCGCCGACATAAGCTGCAGGTTATAGATGCCTGGCGGGGCGATGGCCGGGTTATCCGGGTCTTTCATCGTTGCGTTACCGATGAACAGATGGGGCTCCTCGGGAAACTCTCCGGCGAACACCTCGCGGTAGGCCTTCTCATAATCGCAGCCAGGGTAGATGCGGTAGTTGGTGTTCTTCAGGCCCATGGCCTTGAGGTCCATGTCGATGCCGAGATAGACCACGCCCATGGCCGGTGACATCTCGAACTGTTCGGCACGACGCACGGTCTGTGGCTTGAGGTGTTCACGGCCAATCAGGCCAAGCAGGGCCTGCTTGATATCGGCGTTGCAGATCACCGCGTCCGCCTTGACCACCCGCTTGCCCAAGTGCTTGTTGCTGAACTCGACGCCCACGGCACGACCGTTCTCGATCAGGATACGTTCGACCTTGGATCGCAGGAGGATCTTGCCGCCCTTGCGCTCGACCACCTCGCCCAACTTGTCGGAGAACATCTGGCCGCCACCCGAGGGGTAATAGGAACCCTGCAGGAAGTGGTTGACCACCGCGGCATGGCCAGCCATGGTCGCGCGGCTCGGCGGCTGGTGATAGACCCCCAGCTGCCCGGTCAGGATGGCCCGAAGGCGTTGATTCTGCGTACAGGTGTCGAGGAACTGCGCCACCGTCGATTTGGCATGCCGCATCAGCATCCAAGAGCGTGGCAGCACCCACAGCGCGGTCAGCGGCCGCGAGTGGATGCCCATGAAATCCCAGACCTGCTGCAGCATCTTGAAGTAGCGGTTGATTCCCGCTCGCTCCTTGGGAAATGCCTCCAGCAGCTTCTCGCGAAAGCGTTCATAGCCACGGGGAACCGCGAACTGGAAGTCGGGAAAACACAGGGTTTCGAACCCCTCCGGGTCCTGCTCGATAAATTTGATTTCACCATCATTGATACCTGCACCCCGCAAAATCCGCGGAATCAGACCGTGCTTGCCACAGTCACCGATGTAGTGCAGGCCGACGTCGAACTCATAGTCCTTGCCCTTGCGGTGGAACACCGTGGCACAGCCGCCCATTTCATAGTGCATGTCGAGCACCAGTACCTGCTTGCCGCGATTGGCCAGGGTCGCGGCAGCCGTCAGGCCACCGATGCCGGCGCCAACCACGATCACGTCAAAGGTGTCGCTTTCGAGGGTCTTGAATCGATCAAAACTTTGCATGGATAAGGTTCCAGTCGCGCATCAGGCATGGGCCAGGTGGTGGTCACGGGTCGGATCGACCGCCTCGGCCTCACGTATCAGGTGGGGCAGCTTGTTCGGCTTGCGGCTCCAGTGTTCATGGTTCGCCAATGGCGCAATCTGCTGCAGGATCACCGGCCAGTGCTTGACCAGCTCGGCGTTGAGTTCGATGAAATGCCGGTTGCTGTCATCGAGCTGGTTCTCCGGCTGAATCGCTTCCTCCGGACACTCGGGCAGACACAGGCCACAGTCGACGCACTCCTGAGGGTTGATGGCGATAAAGTTGGGCCCCAGGTGGAAAGCATCCGCGGGGCAGATATCGACGCAGCTGGTGTGGCGGCATTGAATGCAGTTGTCAGTCACTACGTAGGTCATGGTGCGTCTCGTAAAAATCTGGTTTGACGGGGAAGTCGCCACTCAGAAGTAGCGGTCGACCAACAAACGCGCCGACAACATCGTCCCGATGAAACCTGCGCCCGGGAATGTCCAGGCCCCGACCTGGTACAGCCCCTTGACCGGGTATTTCTGCGGGAAACGGTTGAACAGGCCGGATTGTCGGGTGTTCTGCTCGAAGCCGTAGATCGCGCCCTCCGGGTTATGGGTGAACTTGGTCATGGTGCGTGGCGAGCCGCTCTCGCAGACCTCTATGTGCCGACTCAGGCCTGGAATGACTCGTTCGGCGTTGGCGATCAGCAGCTCGGTGAGTTCAAGCTTCTTGCGCCTGTAGTCGAGCTTGCCCAGCGAGTGCCACTCGCTGGCGCCCGTCAGCGTGAACAGGCCCAGGCTGGACTTTCCGGCCGGTACCATCGAAGCATCGACGTTGGAGAAGTAGTTGATCGACCAACTGGTGTTGTCGCCATGCAGCTCCCCGGCCTGGATATGCTCGAACTGTTCGCGCTGGGTTTTCTGCGGGGCGAAGAAGTGGATGTACTCCTCGGGGCCCACTCCCAACTCGCTCAGCGGGCAATCGAGCCCCAGGTAGACTTGAAACCCGGACACCGACAACTTGAGCCGGCGCAGTCGCGAGCGGTACCTGGCGTCGAAGTGCTGCTCGCCAGCCAGTGCCACGACCGCATGGGGCGAAATATTGGCCACAACATTGCGCGCCTTGACCCTGCCCGACTTGCGCGTTACCACGCCGCCGATTCGCCCGCGTTCAATCACGATCTGGTTGACCGCTGACTCCAGCTCGACCCGGCCGCCATGTTGCTCGATCACTTCGACCAGGGCATTGGACAATGCCTGGGAGCCGCCCTTGATCGAATAGCCGCCGTTCTCCAGATAGTCGATAAAGGGATAGGAAAAGTACCCGAACGCCAGGTCCTTGGCCGGTAGACCGTAGTAGCTCCATTGCGCCGACAGCACTTCCTTCAAGCGTTCGTTGGAGGTGAAACGCGAGAAGTAGTGATCCACCGTTTCATGGCCATACTTGAGCACCCGCGGATAGATCATGGGCGTGGCCACCAACCTCATCCAGAAAGGTTTGCGCGAATACAGAAAGCCGCACAGGTCCTTGTAGTTGCGCTGAGACTCGGCAAACAGGCGATTGATGTTGTCGACTTCCTCGGGAAAGAAACGGAACAACTCGCGTTTGTAACCTTCCAGGTCTCGGTGTCCAACCGTTATGTCGATGTCCTGAGAGCGATAGCGATACAGGGTCGGGTGATGAAGAAACTCGACTTTGTCCGCCACGCCACAGGCCTCGATGACATTGAACGACTCGGCGCCACGTACCACGCCGTCGAACGAATGCAGTGAAACATCGAAGTTGAAATCCTTGCGCCGAAAATTGCTGGCATAACCGCCGGGTACATTGTGCTTTTCCACCACCAGTACCTTCTGGCCTCGCTGCGCCATAAGGCTGGCACTCGCCAGCGCGCCAAGGCCCGCGCCGACGAAAACGGTATCGTATTCTTGACTCATTACATCTCCAGGCTCTGCGGCCAGATCCGGACAGCTAAATCAGACCGTCAGGCCGCCGTCGATTACGAATGTCTGACCGGTGATGTAGTCGGCCTGGGTCGACAGCAGAAAGCTGGCCAAGGCCGCCACTTCACGCACTTCACCGAAGCGCCTGAGGGGGATGGTGTCGGTGATCGACTTGCGCACCGGGTCGGCGATCTGCTCGACCATCTCCGTGGCAATGAAACCTGGGGCGATGGCGTTGACGTTGATCTTGAACCGCGCCAATTCCAGGGCCATGGTCTTGGTAATGCCGATCATCGCCGCCTTGGTCGCTGAATAACTCAACTGTCCCTTGTTACCCTTGAACCCACTGACGGAGGACATGTGCAAGATCTTGCCGCGACGCTCGGCGGCCATCGCCGGCGCCAGGCATTTACTGAAATACACCGCCGAATCGAGGTTGGTCGCGACCACATCGCGGTAACGCTCGATATCGAACTTCAGCAACAGCTGATCGCCGGTCACCCCCATGTTGTTGATCAAGCCGTAGGGCTCGCCGAGGGTCTCCACCAACTGTGCACACACCGCCTCGACCGAACCGTGGTCCCGCCCGTCACAGGCATGCCCAAGGGCCCAGCCACCGCTGGCCGCCACTTCCCGCTCCAGTTGCAAAGCCGCGTCGGCCGAGGACTGGTAGGTGAAAGCGACCTGATACCCTTCCCGTGCCAGGGCCGAGACCAGTGCGCGTCCAATGCCACGACTGCCGCCACTGACCAGCACCCATTTGCCGTTTGAAGACTGCTGAACATCCATGATCTACATCCTTTAGCCTGATGGTCCTTGCCGTTGTTACGCGGGCACGACGGGTGTTTGAGCTTCTGCACGATTGAAGAAATCGAAGATTTCCTCGAAGTAGCGGTCCCGATGCTTCTTGTGGTTTTCCAAGTGACGACAGCCCTCGAAACCGACCATATGTAGCGCCTCGCAATCCAGGCTGAGCCCCGCCACGCTGGCAGCCGGGATAAAGCGGTCGTTGAGCCCGTAGAAATAGGCGATCGGTAGATCGCGCACGCCCTGCAACGAGTGATCAATGGCACAGGTCCCCGTGGGGACCGCCAGACGGCTGCCGCTGATCCAGCGCATAGCGAGTCGCAGCGGTCCGCGGGTGAAGTAGCTGCGCACCGAAACCGGCACACTGTCCAGCACCGCCGAGGTAAAGGGCGTGGTATCGCGCGCCAGGGCATGGGACAGGTGATAGCCGCCAAACGAACAGCCCACCAGGTGGATGGGCAGGCCGGGGTTGTCCCGGGTCACTCGCCGGGCAATCGCCAGCACATCGTCGGCAAACGCGTGGCCGCCGATGGTGCTGCGGCCGAAGCCTTTGAAGTTGAAGGCGACCACGTGATAACCCTGGTCGAGAAACGCCTGATCCAGTTTGTTCTCGAAAAAGTAATGCATGCCGTACTTGAGGAACGGATGGCACAAGAGCACCACGCCCCGAGGGTGCATGGCGGTGGTGCGCAGGGACGCCCCCTCGAGCCGGCTGCCGTCGCGTGCGACTTCGACAAAGCCTGCCGCACGACTTGGCACGTCGCGCTTCCAGCCTTGTACCTGGCGGAACATTGTCCGGATGAACAGCTTGGAAATGGCGACACCCAGCCAACCGGTCGATTGCTCGTTTTTGCTCATGCTCGCTTCCATTGTCTGGCCTTCATCTCGGCATAACCGAATGCCGCTTCGTAACTGGGACCCGCCACCCAGGCGCTGAGGAACTGCACGCCCTGCACCGGGAAGCCGTGATGGAATACATGGCCGCTGAGATCGGTACCCACCATCGCCCCATAACCCGAACCGTCGGTGTTGTTGGTGAAGCGCACATAGGTGTGGGGCGTGGCAACCTCGGTATGCAGCACATGTCCGCGCAGCCCCGGCACCTGGCTCAACAGACGCTCCACCAGGGTGTCGCTGGCCCGTTGTTTCTTGGCGCGGTATTGCGCTGTGCGGCGCTGCGGCCAATGGGCGATCGAGTCGAGCACGTTGATACACACCACCAGGCCCGCAGCCGGGTCCAGGGCGTGATAGTTGGTGACCTCGATCGGCGACATCTCCCAGAATGCCCGCTCACTGAGCGCCGCCTCATAACCGCTGCGTTCGGCGGCCATGCGCAGCTCGGCGCCTGCCGCCGGATCACTGGCGAACAGCATAGATTCGCTATGCAGCAGGCCAAGTTGCGCCGGTGGCAGGTCGGTCACCAGGTACACCGTGGTGGTCGAGCGTGCCGGTTTCAGCGCGGTGAGTTTCTCCCGAGTGGCCGCCAGCTCCACATCCGCCGCGAACAGCGACTGCACCGCGTAGTGCGGTGAAACGTTGATGTACACCCGCGAAGAATGGAATACGCCACGATTGGTGCTGACGCCCGTGGCATTGCCTTGCCCATCGGTGAGCACCCCATCGACACCTGTGCTGAGCAGGATCTGCCCACCGGCCTGTTCAATCCGCTGCGCCAGCAGATTGGACAGGTGCTGGGAGGAGCCCTTGACATAGGCGTTGCCACGGTTGAGCGTGGCGTACACCACATGCAGGTAGTACAGGTAGCCCAGGTCTTCCGAGTAGCCACCGACGTAGATTCCCGGTGCCGCCAGGATCTCGATCAGGTACGGATCGTCGAACAGCTCGTGCAGCGCCTGACGCACGGTCTTGTGCTTCAGGTTGCGATGCGCGAAACGCAACTGGGCCATGTCCGGCTCAAAGGTGCCGTCCAGCATCTGGAACTGGTAGTAGCCGTTGCGCCCGTAAGTTCGAACGTGCTCGAAGAAGGTCGCGATGGCCTCGGCCTGATGGGGAAAGCGCTCGACCAACAGCTGTTGCACACCGTCCGCGTCATTGGCCAGCGGCAGCGCCATGCCGTCCTGGTAGGCGCAGAAGTAGTCCTGGGGATAGACCAGGTCCAGTGTCTCTTCCAGCTCCAGATTACGCAGGATACGGATCAGGTTGCCGCCCTCGGCCATGCCACTGAGCTTATGCAGACTGCAGTCGAACACCGCGTCCTGTTTCGGCCGACTGAACGTGGAGGCATACCCGCCGACAACAATATGCTTGTCGACTACCAGCAAGCGCACCCCGGGGTCACGTTTGACCAGCATGGCCGCACAGGCCAGGCTGGTGATCCCGGCACCGACGAAGATCGCGTCCCAGGACGGCTGGCTCATTGGCGCAGCCCCAACTTGTCGACCCAGGCGTAGATCTCGGCAAAGCGCATGGCATTGAGCCGGGCGTTGTGGGCCGAGCGCCAGACCTCCTCGATCTTCGCCTTGTCATCCACCGCGATCGGAAACTCAAACGAGGTGTGCCGGGCGATTTCCGGGTTATAGGTGAACATGTCGATCAACGCCGGAATGATTCTGCGACTCATGGCCTTCACCTGGGCGATGGACTCCGGGCTGGCCGTTTCAAAGAACGACTCGCTGATCCAGCGACCGAAGGCGATGTGCCGGGCCTCGTCATGATGATGCTCACGGAACATGGTACGGGTCATAGGTTCGATGCCTGGGCCCTGGGACGTGTGCATCGCACCCATTTCCGCGACCCACTCGATCAGCAGAGTGAACAGCACGCCCACCGCGGGCTCCATTTTCGGCAGTGTCTCGGTCAGCAATTCGTAGAGACCCACCGGCGGGTTCCACAATTGCAGGCCGGCCTTGCCCATGAAGCGCTTGAAGGTCAGGGTGTGAACGATCTCCTCCTTGGAGAAGATCATCAGGTACTCCTGCAGGTCCTGGGAGATGCGATCGTGGAATTGGGTGACATAACCCATGTACAGCGGCGGAATAGTCTGCTCCAGCCAGATGAACATGGAGATGTCACGGCCGGTTTCCAGCCAGGCCAGTTCCAGCTTCTGTGCCTCGCTCAGGCCTTCACAGAAACGAGTGCCGTTGATCCACAGATGATCGGGGTCCTTCGGGTACAGGCTGCGATCGACCTCCTGGTCCCAGGGCAATACGGTCGCGTGGTCCATGGTCTTGTGGTGCGAGACCTCGCTCAGCTTGCGGACCTTCGATTCCCTTGCTTCTGAAATGGTGAATACACTATTGGTCTGCGTGGGCATTCCCTTGCTCCTATCCGTAACGGTAGACCTGCCAGTCAGGCAGGGACGGCGGCCGATTCCTTGAACTCGACCACGAACTCGCACAGCTGGCGCAGCGTGGAAATCTTGCGGCTGGCGAACGAATCGGGATCCAGCGCCACGCCGATCTTCTTCTGCACCACTAGCTGCATCTCGACGAAGTCCAGGCTATCGAACGCCATCGATTCGATGTTGGTATCGAGGGTCACATCGTTTTCGTCGACATCCTTGAGTTCCAGAATGAGGTCGCGAACAACAGCAAATACTTTCTCTACAGTGGTCATTGCACAGCTCCTTGGTGGGTTGAAAGTGTCTTTGCCATCAGCCCGAGAGTGATGGTCATCACGTGGCGATCGCTGACATGCACCCCAAGATCGAGGGTGCCCACGGCCTTGCCAGGGCTTTCAATCAGGTGGATGTTGTCGATCTCACAGCGAATATCGGTCTGCAACTTGCCCAGCGAGCGCAGCGACGTGCAGAAGGTGATCTGGTGGCTGGTCTGCACCACCAGGTGATCAGACAGATCCTCAAGCCGGTCCGGCCGCTGTCGTTGACGGAACTGCGGGGACAGGCAATCGAAGATCACTCCCAGATGGTTACGAATGAAGTGGGAAAAGATCAGTGCATCGAGCGCGACCC
The DNA here is from genome assembly GCF_056398125.1 of Pseudomonas sp. 05L36. NCBI lineage: Bacteria > Pseudomonadati > Pseudomonadota > Gammaproteobacteria > Pseudomonadales > Pseudomonadaceae > Pseudomonas > Pseudomonas sp. 05L36. The sequence continues at coordinate 111,136 of NZ_JBFTOU010000017.1, forward strand.
AATCATCGACCCCCCGGCCCAGGTCATCACGAAACTGTGCGAGCCAGGCCGCGACCTCCTCGCGTGCCAGCAGGAATCCCGGGGTTGTGGATAACCAGACCGGCGCGTCGACGATACGTACATGGCCGATCATGTGTTCACTGTCGCCGCCGCTCGAGTGCAACTTGAACCCCGTGCTGTCGCTGCGCTCGCGGGTCGACAGGGCTACCGGGCTGTCACGCAGCACCGGAGCCTTGAGCAGCGCCTTGAACTGCATCCAGTCCTGGGGCAGCACCTGATTGACGCGCCCCATGCGATGCTTGACCGGCAGTAGCGCGAGCATGCCATGCACCACCACATCGGCTGCGTCCATGCGGCGCGCCGCCTCACGGTCGAAGTGGATCGGGTTGCGATCACCGGAGAGGCCGGCCCAGGCCTCGATCTGCTCGGCTCCGAATTGCAACTGCATGATCAGACCACCTTGCGCAGCATGATGCCGGCGTTGGCACCACCGAAGCCGAAGCTCAGGTTCAGCACGTTATTCAGGGTCTGCCCATGCAGATGCTCGTTGGGCACGTAGTTGAGGTCGCAGTCAGGATCGGCCTCATCCATGTGGATAGTCGCCGGGATGGTGCCACGGGCCATGGCCTTGAGGCAGAAGACCGCCTCCATGGAACCGGCGGCACCGATCAGGTGGCCGGTGTAGGACTTGGTGCTGGACATCGGAATGCCGTATGCGGCGTCCCCCAGGGCCAGCTTGATCGAGCGGGTTTCGTTGACATCGTTGAGCGGTGTCGAGGTGCCGTGCAGGTTGACGTAGTCGATCTGCGATGCCTGCACTCCTGCCTGCTTGCAGACGTCATTGATCACCCGTACCCGGGCCTGCATGTCTTCGGCCGGGGCTGTCATGTCGTAGGCGTCCGAATAGTTAGCGTAGCCGGTGATCTCGCCGAGAATCTTCACGCCCCGTGCCCGGGCCGACTCATAGTCCTCCAGGCATAGCACAGCCGCGCCCTCGGAGAGCACGAAGCCGCTGCGTCCCTTGCTGAACGGGCAGCAGGCCAGGCGCGTGTTTTCCTGCTCTTTGCTCAGGGCCTGGATGACATCCACCGACCAGACGTTGAACTGCTCTTTCAAGGACTCACTGCCACCAGCGATCATCACCTTGGCGCGGCCGCTGCGAATCGCCTCGTAAGCCTCACCAATGGCGATGGTGCCCGTGGCGCAGGCTGCAACCGGGCTGTTCTGGATACCACGCATGTTCCAGTTCATGGTGATACCGGCGGTCGCGGCATTGCACATCGACATGACGGTGGCGAAGGAAGTGGAGATGCCGTGCTTACGGTATTCGTTGTTGTTGCAGTTGGCGGTGTCGAGCCCACCCCAACCGGTGCCCAGGATCACGCCGCGATCAAAGGGCGAAACGATCTCATCCAAGGGCGTATCACCGAACGCCATGCGGATCGCCTCGTGGGTGGCCACCAGGCTGTATTTGGCGAACAACGGCAACATCTTGGAGATTTTCTTCGAAAACGGACGCATCGCTTCACGACCGAAGTCATCGATAAAGCCAAAGTAACGCGCATGGATGCTCGGATCGTCGAACCTGTGCTGACGGTAACCGACCTGGTAATCCATCATTGCGTCCCAGATGGCGTCGACATTCTCGCCGAGCGAGCAGATGGCGCCATAACCGGTTACAACGACCCGGCGCGGTTCTGAAGAAGCGGACTTTTCCATGATCTTCCCTGTTTCGATGTCTTGACTGGAATGCCGCACAGCGTGAATAAGCCTGATCCAGACGCTCAGACTGTCATTGGCATGTTCGGCGATATAGGCAAGTGGAGCACTCGCAAGTACAAGCCATGACGCCTTGGTTGGAACATTCGTCCAGCATTGAAAAGTTCAGCGCTGCGGCGTCATAGGGGGCTTAACCACTGCCCGGCATAAGTTGCCGTAGTTACCCAGAGAGAACAACTGTATCTAGGTGCAGATAGCGCGATGAAAATCAAATTATGCAACCTGCAACTGCACCTAAGTACAGGTTGCCGCTGGGCGGACATTGATAAACTAACAATGGTCGCGCGATTGATTTTTCGTACCCGGAAGTTCATTCCCCCGCGACCTGTACGAGCCGCACCACTTAGTACTTAAGTGCCAGTCCCCATGGAAGAACGTTAATAACATGAAAGCTATCGAGTTTCACGCGCTTGACTATAGTGCGACGCCCCACGCCTGGGTCGCCGACTTGTATCGCCTGCGCAAGGAAGTATTCGCTGATCGTTTAAGTTGGAAGGTCAATATAAACAACGGCATCGAGTTCGATGAATACGACAGCGAGCGGACGACCTACCTGATCGGTACCTGGGAGGGTGTCCCCTTGGCCGGCCTGCGCCTGATCAGCACTCTGGATCCCTATATGGTCGAAGGGCCGTTCCGTGATTTTTTCCGCTGCGAGCTGCCCAAACACGCGCTGATGGCCGAGTCCAGTCGCTTCTTCGTCGACAAGATCCGATCACGCCAACACGGCCTGGCCCAGGTACCGCTGACCGAAATGCTGCTTCTTTGCATGCACAACTATGCCGCAGGCAGTGGCCTGGAATCGATCATCACCGTGGTCAGCAATGCCATGGGACGGGTCGTACGCAACGCCGGCTGGCACTACGAAGTGCTGGATACCGGCGAAGCCTCTCCGGGGGAAAAGGTGCTGCTGCTGAACATGCCGGTAACCGAGTTCAATCGTCAGCGGCTGATGTCCAGTATTGCGCGCAAGCAACCCTTGTCATCCACGCAGGCAAGCCAGTGGCCGCATCGTCTGCACATCCGCGACACACCGCTCGGTTAGCCCAAGCGGATCAGCGCCTGAGTCAGAGGATGCCTTGGCGCCGAGCCTCATAAACCGCCTGCTTGGCATTGCAGACCTGCAGTTTTCCGGAAATGTTGGACATGTGAAATTTGACCGTACGCTCGGAAATCGCGCAGATCAGCGCGATTTCCCGGTAGGACTTGCCCATCATCACCCACTTGAGCACCCCCATCTCCTTGCCCGAAAGTGGCCCACTCTGAAGTTTGGAAAACAGTTCATCCACCGTCCGCAGGCTCAACAGTCGGCTATGAAAGCGGATCAGTGCCATCTGTATCTGCCCCTGCTGGTCGGCCATGCGGCGATCGAAGTCGGCTTGCTGCCCGCCGTTGCAAAGACTCAACGAACTGAACACTCCACAGGGGTCATGCAGGATAAAGGTGGCGCCGGAGCAGATCCGGTATTGGCTGGAACGTCGAAACAACTCCCGACTCTTGTCACAGGAAACGGCCTGGAGCGCATCACTCCAAGAAAATGGCGCGCAACTTTTAAGACCGTGTTGAATGATCGGATCGATCAAATGATAGTTGGCTCCCTTATAGGCTTTCAGCCAGGGCGATGGATAATTTGAAACAATAAGGGGAGCCGCTTCACGATTTCGAGGAACAGCAAAGTAGGCATAGCTTAATCCCTGAAGGTCCCCCAACAGGTTTTCAAGTTCGGGTTGTAAACAGACGCTTGAATGACTCTCGTCGGCCGGGACGAAATCAGAGTATTTGAATTGACTATCCATGTTATGAGCTCATTATCCTTCAGGATTACCTCGACTCCGCGGAAACGGCGAAGACAATGCAAGATTTTTCATTATACCTGCCGCGTGAGTGCGTAGCACTGACATACAAGGCGGTTAATTCCGGTACGCTGGCGGGCTATATTCGACTATGACCTAAGGCAAACTCAGCGTTGAAGAACGCGTCGCCATCCAGCTCGGCCAAGCCCAAGGCTTTAGTCAGCGAAGGATCACCTGCTTGATCAACCGAGCGCCCTCGACGGTAAGCCGGGAGCTGCGCCGCAACCAAGAGGCCTGTAGCCGCTATTCGGTACGTACTGGGGGACGCAATGGGCTGCGCTCTTCCAGTGTCCTGTCTCAGAAATAAATTTCTGGCCTGAGCCATGTTTCTGTGGTCAGTCAGTGCCTGGAGTGATCACATGAACTCTCAGGACATCATGCTCAGTGAAGACGAACAAATTGAACTGAGTCGACGAAACGAACCCTTGAGCAAGTCACTCAGCCGCGTATCGGTCAGCCTCGCTGGAGCTGTCGAAGCATGGCTCGAGTCGCCGGCATTTCACCGGCCAGCGTCCAGCGGATATGGGCCGCCAACGACATAAAACCGCACCTGACACGCACCTTCAAGCTGTCCGACGACCCGAACTTCGAAGAGCAATTCTGGGACGTCATCGGGCTGTATCTGGCGCCTCCTGATAAAGCCCTGGTGCTCTGTTGCGCAAGATCATCAAGACAAGAGGTCACTTTCCAACTGACGATGCAGCGACGAAGCTGATCTGGCTGGCATTACAAAATATCACCGCTAATTGGGGCAGTGCTGCCCATGACTGGAAGAATGCCATGAATCAATTTGCGGTCTTGTACGGAGATCGATTCATCAGGCCGACCAGGTGAAATAAAGGCCTGCCTGACGGCCCGCACACAAAAAATCTGACACTCTCGTGGCTACAACCAAGCCCGCGGCATCCGGCTCGAACTGGCGAAGCTCACTCAACTTGCTACAGCCCAGATCGAGCAGTTGAGCGATCACCTCGTCATGCCGAAGCAGTTCTTCGTAAGTGATCGGTGATTCCTCCAAGAGATTTCATCTTTTTAAGGACGATGACCTAATCTAAATCAGCTCCAGCCCATACTTCAGCCCACTCCCTGGATGGAGTATTGCTTTTCGACCAGCGACCCGTTTTTCGAACGTTCTCTTTGTCCCTGTACTTCTGAAGCGCCGAGACAAAAATAACGATTTTGATCTTCCCCCAGCGAAGCTCAACAAACGAATACGCTCCGAGGTATCCATCATGCCGTCCGCCAGCGCACCTATGGAGGCCAGCGTATCCTGAACTTGCTCACGACTGCGTTGTGCGGTTACCGACGGGCAGCACATTTGAAAACTTCATGTACTCACAAGCCTTCGGTCCACCCTGCCCCCGGTCGTTTTAATGCCCGCGAATGTAGTGTTCCAGTTGCCGGATCAGCTCGGTCTGCTCGACGATGGCTTCCTTGACCAGATCACCAATCGACAACAGGCCAATCAGTTGGTCGCCCTCCACCACCGGTAGATGACGCAGATGACTGTCGGTCATGACCGCCATGCAACGCTCAATGCTCTGCTGACTGTCTGCAGTCACGACGGGCGCGCTCATGATGGCCCGCACCGGCGTACCGACCGAAGAGCGCCCCTGTAGAACGACCTTGCGCGCATAGTCGCGTTCGCTGATAACGCCGACCACCTGCCCCTCCTCTATGACGGGTAGAGCACCGACATTTTTTTCCGCCATCATCCTCAACGCTTCAAGCACCGTCTGGTCTGGCGCGATGCTATGCACCCGCCGGTTCTGCACGGCCTTGAGCTTCAGCAGTTGTGCGGCTGTTTTCATACGAACCTCCGATACTGTTTGTCATTGATCATCGACTCCGCCGGAGCCTGGCATACATCATTAATTGAATGAGCGCTCAGACCCCGGCGAAATCCATGGGGTCAGGCCACCGCGACCTCCACCTGGCCTTCGTTCAGCCGCACCGGCCAGACCCGCAGGCGCTGCTGCGGATACTCCAGGCAACTGCCGTCCTCAAGGCGGAAATGCTGTTTGTAGAGTGGCGAGGCAATCACCAGATCGCCCTTGACGCTGCCGATCAGCCCGCGACCGATGACATTCGCCCCGGATTGCGGGTCATGATTATCGATGGCATAGAGGGTCTTGCCTTCGGCAGCCGGCAGGTAGAAAAGCGCCACTTGTGCACCGTCGAGCCAGACGACGACGCCGGAGTTACTCACCAGATCCTCCTGGCTGCACACCGCTTGCCAGGCATCGGGATTGACCAGGGAGGAACTGGAATAGGCTCGCTGGGTATCGGACTGGCTCATCAGGCAATCTCCTCGATGACAGGGATAAGGTGGAGTTCAGCGGCCATGATCGGCCGGCGCTGACCGCGTTCCTGGACAAAATGGATGTCCGGGTCCGGGCGTTGATCGTTGACGAAGGTGCGGAAGCGCTTGAGCTTTTCCGGGTCTTTCAGGGCGTTGGCCCATTCGCATTCGTAGCGGTTGACCACCAATTGCATCTGCGACTCGAGCTCCTCACCCAGCCCGAGGCTGTCGTTGATGATCACGTCCTTGAGGTAATCCAGGCCGCCCTCCAGGCTCTCGCGCCAGACCGAGGTACGCTGCAACTTGTCGGCGGTGCGGATGTAGAACATCAGGAACCGGTCGATGTAGCGAATCAGGGTGGCGTCATCAAGGTCGGTAGCGAACAACTCGGCGTGGCGCGGGCGCATGCCGCCGTTACCGCACACATAGAGGTTCCAGCCTTTCTCGGTGGCGATTACGCCAACGTCCTTGCTCTGCGCCTCAGCGCACTCACGGGTGCAACCGGAGACCGCGAACTTGAGCTTGTGTGGCGAGCGCAGGCCTTTGTAGCGATCCTCGAGGGTCAGGGCCATTTTCACGCTGTCCTGCACGCCATAACGGCACCAGGTGCTGCCGACACAGGACTTCACCGTGCGGGTCGATTTGCCATAGGCGTGCCCGGTCTCAAAACCCGCTTCAATCAGCTCGGCCCAGATGTCCGGCAACTGATGCAACTGCGCGCCGAACAGGTCGATGCGCTGCCCGCCGGTGATTTTGGTGTAGAGGTCATATTTCTTCGCCACCACGCCGATGGCGATCAGCTTGTCAGCGGTGATCTCGCCGCCGGGAATACGCGGCACCACCGAGTACGTACCGTTTTTCTGCATGTTGGCCATGAAGGTGTCGTTGGTGTCCTGCAACGGTACCAGCGACGTGTCCATGATCGGCTGGTTCCAGCACGAGGCCAGAATCGAACCCACCGCCGGCTTGCAAACGTCGCAACCGGTGTGGCCACGGCCGTGCTTGGCCAACAGTTCTTCGAAGGTGATCACTCCCTCTACCCGTACCAGCGCATAAAGCTCCTGGCGGGTATAGGCGAAGTGTTCGCACAGGCTCTTGTCGACACTGACGCCACGGGCAATCAGCTCATGCTCGAACACTTGCTTGAGCAGGCCGGCACAACCGCCGCAGCCGGTACAGGCCTTGGTTTGCGACTTGAGCTGGCCCAGGTCCGTGCAGCCGCCGTCGATGGCCGAACAAATGGAGCCCTTGGTGACGTTATGACATGAGCACACCGTGGCCGACTCGGGCAGCGCACCCGGGCCCAGGGCCGGCGCGCCTTCGGACGATGGCAGAATCAGGCTGGCGGGTTCTGCTGGCAAGGTAATGCCGTTCTGCATGTATTGCAGCAAGGTGTCGTAATAGCTGTTGTCACCGACCAGCACTGCACCGAGGACATGTTTGCCACTTGCATCCACCACCAGGCGGCGATAGCTGGCGCTGGTTTCGTCGATGAATTGATAGCTGCGTGCGCCTGGGGTATTGCCGTGGGCGTCGCCGATGGAGCCGACATCCACCCCCAGCAGCTTGAGCTTGGTCGACATGTCGGCACCGGTGAACGGCTCGGCGACTTCGTTGCACAGACGGGCCGCGACGCTGCGCGCCATCTGGTAGCCCGGCGCGACCAGGCCGAACAGGCTGCCGTTCCATGAAGCGCACTCACCGATGGCGTAGATGTTCGGGTCGCAACTGAGGCACGCGTCGTCGATCACCACGCCACCGCGCGGACCGATCTCCAGCGCGCATTGACGAGCCAGCGCGTCTTGAGCGCGGATACCGGCGGAAAACACGATCAGGTCGGTTTCGAGGAATTCGTCATTGGCGAAATTCATGCGATAGCGGTACTGCTCGCCAGCGCTGATCGATTGAGTGGCGCGGGACAGGTGTACACCGACGCCCAATCGTTCGATCTGCGCCTTGAGCGCCTGGCCACCGAGGTCATCCAGTTGTACCGGCATCAAGCGCGGTGCGAATTCCACCACGTGGGCTTCAAGGCCCAGGCTCTTCAACGCGTTCGCGGCTTCCAGACCCAGCAAGCCACCGCCGACCACCACACCGCGCCGGGCATTGGCTGCCGCAGCCCGAATGGCATCGAGGTCTTCCAGGGTGCGATAGACCAGACGCGACTCACCTTCGGCGCCTTCGATTGGCGGAACAAACGGATAAGAACCGGTGGCCAGAACCAATTTGTCATACGTGACGCAACCTTGCGAGGTGACCACCTGGCGACGGACGCGGTCGATTTCCAATACCGGCACACCCAGATGCAGCGTAACGCCGGGCGTGTGGTAAAGCGACGCATCGGACAGCGCCAGCGACTCGGCATCACGACCGGAGAAGTACTCGGAAAGATGCACACGGTCATAGGCGCGCATCGGCTCCTCACTGAAGACGTGCAGCCGGTAATGGTCAAGCGCTCCCCGCTCGATCAGCTGTTGGACACAATGATGTCCGACCATGCCATTACCGATCACGATCAGCGTTTGCATCTTGTTCAACGTGGCAACATTGGAATTCATAGAAAGCACCCAGCCCGAGCCAATCACGGTTTTAAAAGCAAAAAAAAACGCCTGAAACCTTGCGGTTCCAGGCGTCTTTGCCTGTTCTTTTGCGGTGTTGAAACCAGGCGTCTATGCCTGATCCACCGATGCTGCCCACGACCTGTCCGGCCAATCGATCGTCGTTGACCGAGGGGGCTGTCCACACGAATGCGTTCCAGGTGGACCTGATGTCAGCCTTGCAGCCTTTGTGCCAGCCAGCGACAGAGAGACTTCAACTGTCTGGAAACACTGACTCTTGAGCCCGGGGGGATTGTCACGACGCTGGAGCTACCGCAGTCGAAAGCGCTTTGCGGCGCTTCCGACTGGTGCACGTTGTGACGCATGGCGCTTTATAAAAGTGCATGGACAGTTCGATTCCACAGGCCGTCAGCACTCAAGCCTCGATCAGCTGTTCCTGTCAGCCCTGTCATGTCGTCGTCACATACACCAAGCACAATGGGATCAGCCAAATGGATTTGGCCCATCTACAGAGAGCTTGGCCGACACCGGGCTTTTTTCATTGCTACGACAGGCTTTTCACGAAACGCTCACAAGATGGAGCGCAGATTGGAAGCACAAAAGGATTTGACCCCAAACAGAAGGCCCGCCATTGCGCGGGCCTTTTGCTGCCTGCATTGAGCCCGTGACGAACCGATTTCAACTGTGATTCAACCGCTTCGTAAAGTGAAGCTGGCGGCGAGAAGCAGAATTGACAGCGAACCCGGCCGATACGCAGTGGTCATAACAGCTGATGGCAGCGCAAATGTTCAGTGGCCCAGGGCGACTTCACTCACGAGCGATGCCAGCAAATTCACACATTTCAGGGCGCGCCGGATAACCTCAGTGGGTTCGGTTCCTGCATGAAGCAGGCACTTGCCGCTGCTCTCATCCCATGCTCCCTCAGCGGAGTACGCAAATGACTCAATCAATGAGGTTCTTCCTGTCGTTCTTCCTCGCGACTGCAACATTGGCATCGGCCAGTTTCCTGAACAATGCCGGAGCGGCTACCGCCGAGGATCTGAATGCCGACGCTCGACAAGCGTTGCAGACTCTCAACAAGACCCATCCTTTTTCCGAAACCATCTCGCACAACGCCAAGGCTGTGCTGGTTTTCCCGAAAATCATCAAGGCGGGTCTCGTGTTCGGCGGCAGCTATGGCGAAGGCGTTTTAATGAAGGGCACGAAAGTCGAGAACTACTACAACTCCGTCAGCGGTTCATGGGGGCTGCAGGCCGGCGCCCAGTCGTACGGCTATGTGGTTTTCCTGATGACCGATAAAGCCGTGAAATATGTCGCTGAAACCAAGGGTTGGGAAATCGGTGTAGGGCCAACGGTTGTCGTGGTGGATGAAGGGGTTGCGAAGAACCTGTCCAGCTCGACGCTCAAAGACGACGCCTACGCGTTCATCTTCGACCAGCAAGGATTAATGGCGGGGGTCAGTATCGAGGGAACGAAGATTTCTCTGATCAAGCGCTAGCGTCAGCCGTTTGATTGACCATCGGGAGCGTGATGACGGCCTATGCCAACCCGGATGGGTTTTCCCGTTCAGGCTAGGCTGTCCTCACTCCTGGCGCACGGACGTAGCTGATGATTAGGAAGCTATCTGGACGAGCAAGGCTGGCATTGGCTGTATCGACCGTGACGCAAAAGTATGGCGCGGTGCACCTGGCCTTCCTGATCGTGCCGCTGGTGTGTGGCTTTTTCATTGACCTGGTCAATGCCGTGATCATCAGCCTGTTCAGTGGCCTATAACGACCCCACCTCGACTCTCGGACGACCAGACACACTGAAAAAAGGAAAGCAGACGAAAGGAGCAGCAGGATCGATGCCGCAGGGATAGGCTCAAAGAAAGAGTGTGCCCCTGCCCTGATCTGGCGGGGTACGATCTCAAATACACCTCTTGCTACAGGGGAACCGGGATGACGGGAAAAACTGCGCGTCAATGCTCGCCATGGATCCTGCTTTCCCTGCTCGCCATCGACCTGGTACTGACAGCGGGATGTTCAGGCAAAGCCACCACGGCTCGCTATTCAGCCCCAAACACGGGTTCAACCTGCTATGCAAAAGCCCTCCCCACTGTCGGCGAAGGCGGCCTCGCCTGGGCGGACAGCCTGGACATGGCTCGCCAGAAATCCCTGGATAATTGCAACCGCTATGCGGGCCGATCCGGCGGCACGCCGAATACCTGCCACGTGGTGATGGCGGAATGTAAGCATTGATAGGGCGGTTTTTCATTTCTGCGCCGCTTTTGCATTTCTGTGCGACAGATCCCACTTCAGGGGCTCCCGTTTCACACGCTCGTGGTGGTAGTTTGCAAATGTTTCTGATCAAACGATCAGATATTTCTTACAAACCGCCTGCAAAGGAATGCCCCCTGCAATGGATTTTTCACTCAAGCACCTGGCTGCGACCACCCTCATGCTCGCCAGCCTTTCGTCGTTCACCAGCGCTGCCCACGCCAACATCACGCCACAACAGAGCGCGATCATCCTCAAGACCTTCAGCGATACGTCGGTCAAGGATTTCAGGCAGTTCCTCGCAAGTCTGGCCAAGAGCGATATCGCCAAGACCGACGACCTCGGCCCGGCCGTCCGTGCGTTCCAGGGCAACAAGACGCTTACCGCTGAGCAGCAAAACCAAATCCATCGCCTGCTTGGCCTCTATGCCCGGGTGAAATACGGCAGCGCGGCCACCGAAACCTTGAAGGAGCTGGTAGCCATTCCAACCGTGCGCGTGGACGGTGTTGCCCAGCACGACAATCCCGAATTTCTCAAGATTGCCGAGAAAATCAAGGGCCTCGCCCAGGCGTTCAACCTGAACTTTCGCAACATCGATAACCGCGTCTATGAAGTCTCCCTGGAAGGCGCTGGCGATGAAGTCGTGGGTATTCACGCCCATGCCGATGTGGTGCCGGTGACGCCGGAGAACTGGGTGCTGCAGGACGGCACCCGCCTCGATCCGTTCAAGGTCACTTTGGTCGGCGACCGCATGTATGGCCGCGGCACCGAAGATGACAAGAACGGCATCGTGGTGGCGCTCTACGCCATGAAGATCATCAAGGAAGAGCAGCTGCCGCTGGCCAGGAACTTCAAGCTGCTGGTCGACACCACCGAAGAGACCACGGGCGACGCCATCCCCTACTACTTCGAACGCAACCCGACCCCCAACTACAACCTGGCGCTGGATGGTGGCTACCCGGTGGTGATCGCCGAGAAAGGTTACGGCACGGTCATGGCCAGCTTCGCCAAGCGCACCGCGCAAGGCAAAGGCGCAGAAATCACCTCGATGACCGGCGGCCTGGCCACCAACCAGATACCGTCGACATCGGTCGCGACCCTGGTGACCGACAAGCCCGCCGAACTGGCCGCCCGCCTGCAAAAGGCCGGCAGCGAGTATGCCAAGCGCAACGGCGGCAACTTCGAGGTCGCCGCCAAAGTCGACGGCAAGGACGTCAAACTGACGGTCACCGGTGTGTCCGCCCACTCCTCCGAGCCCGAGTCCGGCGTCAACCCGGTGGCCAGGATGCTCGACTTCATCAATAGCCTCGACGGCAAGGTCGCGCTCAAGCACAACCAGATCACTGACGCCGCCCGCTACGCCGCCGACAACTGGGGGCTGGACTACCTGGGTGGCAAGTTGGGGGTCGGTTTTGCCGATGAGTTCATGGGCCCGCTGACCACTTCCCTGACCTATGTCGGGATGGATGACAAAGCCTTCAAACTCGCGGTCAACCTGCGCGTGCCGAAGGGTAAGACGCCGCAAGTGCTCAAATCCGAAATCGCCGGAAAACTGGACTCCTGGAGCAAGAAGACCCGGATCGCACCGACCTTCGACCTGTCGATTGCCGAACCGATGTACCGCAACCCCGAGGGCGAATGGGTCAAGGCCCTGCTCGCGGTGCCCAGCGAAAACCTCGGCATGGAACACAAGTTCGGCACCTCCGCCGGCGCCACCTCCGTGCATGAACTGCCTAACGGCGTGCAATTCGGCCTGGCCATGCCGGACGTCAAATACACCGGCCACAACGACAACGAGTTCAAGACCACCGAGCAGTTCCTGCTGGACCTGCAGATCGTGACCGAGATGATGGGCCGCATCGGGCAATTGCCGAAACTTTGATGCTCTATCGGACCCGCCACCCTGGCGGGTCCATTGCCTTCACTTCCACTCCCAAATCACATGCCGACCCTTGTAGGAGCGAGCTTGCTCGCGAAAAACCAGAGGACGCCGCGGTAAGTCTGGTTTCCCGCGTCATCGTTGGCCTCCATCGCGAGCAAGCTCGCTCCTACACAGGGTGGGTGGGCGCACGTGCCCGGATTGATGAACAAACCTCATGAACCCTTGCCGATTTACCCGTCTAGTGCTCATCCGTTAGCTCGCTTACTGTTTCCCCAGCGGTCCTGCACCCAGCCGATATCACTGACGTGCAGCCTGACCATCAAAAGCGGGAGATTGAAATGCACAAGCGCAAACTCGGAAACAGTTCCCTTGAAGTGTCTGCCCTGGGCTTGGGCTGCATGGGCCTCAGCCATGGCTACGGCCCGGCTACCGATACCCGACAAGCCATCTCGTTGATCCGCTCGGCTGTTGACCGAGGCGTCACCTTCTTCGATACCGCCGAGGTTTACGGCCCGTACCTGAATGAACAAGTGGTGGGTGAGGCGCTGGCGCCGGTTCGCGATCAGGTGGTCATCGCCACCAAGTTTGGCTTTACCTTTGGCTCCGACAATAAACAGCAGATTCTCAACAGCCGCCCGGAACACATCCGGGTCGCCGTCGAGGGCTCGCTGCGCAGGCTCAAGACAGACTTCATCGATTTGCTTTACCAACATCGCGTCGACCCGGACGTGCCTATCGAGGATGTCGCGGGTGTGGTGAAAGAGCTCATCCTGGAAGGTAAGGTCAAGCACTTCGGTCTTTCAGAGGCGGGCGTGCAAACCATTCGACGTGCTCATGCTATCCAGCCTGTTACAGCGCTGCAAAGTGAGTACTCGTTATGGTGGCGAGAGCCTGAGCAAGAGATTCTTCCGACACTCGCGGAGCTGGGTATTGGCTTCGTGCCCTTCAGTCCCCTGGGCAAGGGTTTTCTCACTGGCACCGTGTCGGCAGATGCCTCCTTCGGTAGCGACGATTTTCGCAGCATCGTTCCCCGCTTCAGCCAGCAGGCGCTGCAAGCCAATCAAGTGCTGGTGGAGCTGATTCGCAAGATCGCCGCGCAGAAGAACGCGACACCGGCGCAGATCGCGCTCGCCTGGTTGCTCGCACAGGCGCCGTGGATTGTGCCTATTCCCGGAACGACCAAGCTGCATCGCCTGGAAGAAAACCTCGGCGGTGCCAGCATCACACTCACTGACGCCGAGCTCAAGGCCATCGATGCGGCACTGGCGCAGATCCGCATCCACGGCGAGCGTTACCCTGAGGCCCTCAAGGCTCGCGTCGGGCGCTAACGGAGCATTGTCATGAGCAAGGATCACGATGCGCTTCGGCGCACGGTCATCGCCGCGCTCGCGAGCGCCCCGCTGCTGTCGCTCGCCGACACGCAAACCGGCAGCGAACCGCACCGCTCGGGGTCTCGCACCCTGGTGGCGTACTTTTCACGCTCCGGCAATACCCGAGTCGTTGCCGGACTCATCCAGCGGGGACTTCGTGCCGACCTCTTCGAGATCCGCCCGGCCAAGCCCTATCCCGACGATTACCTGGAAACGGTGGAGCAGGCGCGCCAGGAACGCGACAGCGGCTTCGAGCCAGCCCTGGAAAGCAAGGTTCGGGCAATGGCCGCCTACGACACTGTGTTTCTTGGCTTTCCGATCTGGGGTGAAACCGCTCCGCCGAGCGTGCGTTCGTTCCTGACGGCCCACGACCTGAGCGGGAAAACCATCATCCCCTTCAACACCCACGGCGGCTACGGGCTGGGCAATAGCCGCAGCGTCCTCGGAAAACATGCGCCCACGTCCAAGGTGATGGAAGGCTTCGTGATGGAGGGTGAGCAGGAGCGCAAGACCATGGAACGCTTGAACGCCTGGATGAGCGACAGCCATCTGACACGTTAATGCGCCGTGCAGGGCGTTGAACTGTACGCGTCTCGATTTCTGAATGGGAGCAGCCTTGCAGTTGGCTAACCCGCCTTTAGGAGCAACATTGATGAATCCCTTGATCGCCCCTCTGGTTGCCTTATCCCTCATGGCAGGGGAAGCCTGCGCCCAGTCCTCCAACGAGATCCGGATCACCCACGCCGGCTCTCAACCCTCCATCAAGGGCGCGGCGGAAAACTTCACGGGGACGGTTCGGGTTGATGGCCTGTTCAAGGGTGATTCCCCGGCCCGCATCGGCGGTGGCACGGTGACCTTCGAACCCGGCGCACGCACGGCCTGGCACACCCATCCGCTGGGGCAAACGCTTATCGTCACCGCCGGGGTCGGCTATGTGCAGCAAGAGGGCGGCCCACGTCAGGAAATCCGTCCGGGAAACATTGTCTGGATCCCGCCGCAAACACGTCACTGGCATGGCGCGACGGCCACCAACGGAATGACTCACATCGCCATCGCCGAAGCCGAGGACGGCAAGGCTGTCACCTGGGCGGAAAAAGTCTCGGATGCGCAGTACCAAGGTCAATAGCCTGCGCTGAGCAATGGATGGAGCCTTTCACGATGACCACTGACACACCGATCGCACATCACAAGACCGGCCCCCTCCCCGCGCTGATAGCCCTGTGTCTGGGCCTTGGGTTGATGTCGGGTGTTGCCACCCAGAAAGCCGAGGCGTCGCAACCCATGACCAGCACACAATCCGCGGCACAAACGCTGTCGGCCAGGCAACAGGCCATTCCACTGATCGCAGCGTTCATGGCAACCAGTGACATGCCCAAGCTCAACGAAGCCTTGAACCAAGGCCTGGATGCCGGCCTGACGGTCAGCGAGGCCAAGGAAATCCTGGTACAGCTCTACGCCTATGTCGGCTTCCCGCGCAGCCTCAATGCATTGAACGAACTGATGACGGTTGTGCAAGCGCGCAAACAACGTGGCATTCACGATGAGCCTGGACGCGAACCCAGCCGTGCCATTGCAACCGGTGAGGCGTTGCTCGCGGCAGGGACGGCCAATCAATCCCGAATTTCGGGTGGGCCGGTCAAGGGGCCGGTGTTCGATTTCGCCCCGGTCATCAACCAGTTCCTGCAAACCCATCTGTTCGGCGACATCTTCGAGCGCGACAACCTTGACTGGCAAAGCCGCGAGCTGGCGACCGTCGGGGCGCTGGCCGCGACGCCGGGGGTGGAATCGCAGTTGCGCTCGCACATGCGGGCGAGCATGCGGGTTGGACTGAGCGAGGAACAATTGCACCAAGTCATCGCGGTTCTCACCGAGCACGGCGATGAACAAGCCGCCAAACGTGCAAGCGCAGCCCTGACACAGGCACTTGCTGCCTCGGGAGGTTGAACATGAAGACTGGAAAAAACCTGCTGAGCATTGCCCTGCTGAGCGTGCTTGCCGCCTGTGCAAGCCACTCCAATGCCGCCGCTCCCTTGATGATTCAGGAGCAAGGCAGCTTTGCCGCCGGCGGGACGATGATCACAGCACCGGGTTCGTTCAATCCGCGTAAGCCCATGACGCCAGACGGCCAAACCTACCACGGCGACCATGCCTATACCTTCTACCAAATCCCGGTCGATGCGCGAAAACTGCCCATCGTCATGTGGCACGGCGCAGGCCAGTTCTCCAAGACCTGGGAAACCACCGCGGATGGCCGGGAAGGTTTCCAGAATATCTTTCTGCGTCGCCAGTACGGCGTGTATCTGATCGACCAGCCGCGTCGCGGCGATGCCGGGCGCAGCATGGTCGAGGCGACGGTCAAGCCTGTCCCGGACGAGCAACTCTGGTTCAACCAGTTCCGCATCGGCCTGTGGCCCAACTATTTCGAAGGTGTGCAGGTTGCCCGGGATGCGCAAACGCGCGACCAGTTCTTCCGCGCGATGACGCCGAACACCGGTCCGTTCGACATGGGCGTGGTCTCCGATGGCGTGTCGGCAGTCTTCGACAAAATCGGCCCCGGCATCCTGCTCACTCACTCACAGGGTGGCGGACCGGGTTGGTTGACGGCGATCAAGAACAACAAGGTCAAGGCCATCGTGGCTTTCGAGCCGGGCAGCAGCTTCGTCTTCGCGCAGGGTGAAGTACCCGCGCCGATTCCCAGCGCGTTCGACACGGTGCAAGGCGCAGCGGTGCCGATGGATCAGTTCATGGCGCTCACACGCATTCCGATCCTGATCCTCTACGGCGACAACATCCCGGAGCAGGCCGTCGACCTGCCCGCCCAGGACAGTTGGCGCGCCCGCCTCACCATGGCCCGGCTTTGGCGCGATGCCGTCAACCGGCACGGCGGTGACGTGCGGCTGATCCACTTGCCGGAGATTGGCATCAAGGGCAATACCCACTTCCCCATGTCGGATCTGAACAACGTGCAGATTGCGGATCTGGTGTCCGGCTTTCTGACCGAAAAACATCTGGATTGACGGCTACAGAACTCTTTTTCAAACGCCCATTTAATGCTCCGGAGACTCTTATGAGAAACACAATCCTGAAAGCCTCGCTGATGGCCGCCATGGTCGGTATGTCTGCCGGCGAAGCCGGTGCCGCCGACTACAAAAAGAACCCGTTCACCCTGGCTTACGACGGTGCAATCACCAAGAACGAACCCGGCAAGGTCAACATCCACCCGGTCAGCTACAAGCTCAATGGCCTGGACATCGCTGCCAACGTCTACACCCCGGCCAACTACGATGCGAAGAAGGTCTACCCGACAGTGGTGGTGGCGCACCCGAACGGCGGCGTGAAAGAGCAAGTCGCCGGTCTGTATGCCCAGCGCCTGGCTGAACAAGGCTACATCACGATCACCGCCGATGCCGCGTATCAAGGCGCAAGTGGCGGACAACCGCGCAGTATCGACAAGCCGGCGTACCGTATCGAGGATATCCACGGCATGGCGGACTTCATCACTCAGTATGCTGGTGTCGACGGCAAGCGTCTGGGCCTGCTCGGCATCTGCGGTGGCGGTGGCTACTCGTTGGCCGCGGCGCAAACCGACAAGCGATTCAAGTCGGTGGCGACCGTGAGCATGTTCAACTCAGGCCGAGTACGTCGCAATGGCTACAACGACTCGCAACTGGACACTATCCAGCAACGTCTGCAACAGGCTTCCGCTGCCCGCGCCCAGGTAGCGGCTGGCGGCGCGGTGCTCTATTCAGGTGATGCCAACCTCACCGATGAGCAGATCGCCAAACTGCCGTTCGAGCTGTATCGCCAAGGGTACGAGTACTACTGGAAGACCCATGCCCACCCTGGCTCGACTTTCAAATACACCACGAGCAGCCTGCTGGATCTGATGCGTTTCGACGCCACCAACCAGATCGAACTGATCAATCAGCCATTGCTGATGATCGCCGGCAGCAAGGCCGACAGCCTGTACATGACCCAGGATGCGTTCCCCAAAGCCACCGGCACGAAGGACAAGGAGTTGTTCATTATCGATGGCGCAACGCACATCGAAACCTACTGGGTTCCCAAGTATGTGGACGCTGCACTCGGCAAGTTGACGCCGTTCTTCGCAAGAACCTTGTGATTGGTTCGTTGGGGTCGCGCATCCATGCGGAACCTGATTACATGGAATAATCCCGCGCTCCGCATGAGAGGTTCTCATCAATGGCCCGCGCCAATCTCAACGATCTGCAAGCCTTCGTGGTCATTACCCGTGAAGGCAGCTTCACTCGCGCCGCCGCACAGCTGGGCGTTTCGCAGTCCGCCTTGAGCCACACCATGCGCGCGCTCGAAACCAGGCTCGGCGTTCGCCTGTTGACCCGAACCACGCGCAGCGTATCCCCTACCGAGGCTGGTCAACGGCTGTATCAGTCCATGGCGCCGCGCTTCGACGAAATTGAACTTGAACTGGCTGCGGTCAGCGAGTTTCGCGACACCCCGGCAGGCAACGTGCGGATTTCGGCTTCCGAACATGCGGCGAACAACATCCTTTGGCCCAAGCTGTTGAAGGTGCTTCCCGACTACCCGGACATCAAGGTCGAAATCACCGTCGACTACGCCCTCTCCGACATCGTAGCGCAGCGCTACGACGCGGGCGTACGCCTGGGCGATCAGGTGGCCAAGGACATGATCGCCGTGCCGATCGGGCCACCATTGCGCATAGCGGTAGTGGGGTCGCCTGAATATTTCAAACAACGACCTTTTCCGAAAGAGCCGGGGGATTTGGCCGCACATAATTGCATCAATTTACGCCTGCCCACTCACGGGAGCCTGATGCAATGGGATTTTGAAAAGGACGGTCACGAACTCAAGGCACGTGTCGAAGGACAATGGACGTTCAACAGCAGCGTGCCGATCCTGCGCGCTGCTGTCGCAGGTTGTGGGTTAGGCTTCCTGCCAGAAGATATGGTAGCCAAGGAGCTTGCCGACGGTAGTCTTCTGCGGGTGCTGGAGGATTGGTGCCAACCCTTTGCGGGTTACCATCTTTACTACCCCAATCGCCGTGAACACTCATCCGCGTTTGGCGTCGTGGTCGATGCGCTGCTCTATAAGCGCTGAGTCGCCCATCTTGGCTTTCCTGCGGACAAAAACAAAACCCCAACTGCTTTCGCAATTGGGGTTTCGGAATTTAATCTTGACGATGACCTACTCTCACATGGGGAAACCCCACACTACCATCGGCGATGCATCGTTTCACTGCTGAGTTCGGGATGGGATCAGGTGGTTCCAATGC
>NZ_JBFTOU010000018.1:0-129561 GCF_056398125.1 Pseudomonas sp. 05L36
TCCTACAGCTCCCCGGGAATCCTACAGCTCCCCGGGAAGTCACTTCATTTTCAACCAGGACGCAGTCTGTAGGAACTGGCTTGCCAGCGAAGGTCGTTAACGATAACGCGTATTTTCTGTCTAAACGCGGCGCTCTTGAGTCCATCGCGAGCAAGCTCGCTCCTACAGCTCCCCGGGAAGCCACTTCATTTTCAACCAGGACGCAGTCTGTAGGAGCTGGCTTGCCAGCGATGGTCGTTAACGATAACGCGAGTGAACCGGATAAATGCGGCGTCCCTGAGTCCATCGCCGGCAAGCCGGCTCCTACAGTTCCCCGGGATTGCGTGAAGAACCAAAAAAAGGATACCGGGCAATCGCGTGACGACATAAACCTGTTCGCGAGCTGGAACGTCAGCGACGCCGCAAAGATGCGGCCCTGACTGAGACCGCTACCTTCCCGGCGCTGCGAAAAATGCTTAATGCCTACTGGGGGGGGGGGAGCGAGGACGAGAGCAACTAACCTTGTTGCCAGAATGCTATCTGCTCGTTGATTGGCTGGCCGGGAGCAATGCGCCGTGTCAATGCTTACTGATATCAACCAGGGGGATGCTGATTCTTTGCTCACGTTGCAGCAGTGTCATCAGGAGCAACACACGCTGCTCTCCCTCCATCGCCAGGAAGATCGCTTCCACATCGACAAAAGGCCCCTCATTGATACGCACCCTCTCGCCACAGGCAAACCGGGCCTCCACAGGGGCTCCGCTATCGTGCTCATGAAGTCGGGCGATCAAGTCATCACCTACAGGCAGGGGCTTGCCTCCAAAACTGACAACTCGCAATACACCGCGGGTAGAACGCAAAGGCGCCCAGCTCTCACCTGAGCCGAGCTGGATAAACAGATAACCCGGAAACAGCGATTCGCGAACAATCTTCCTGCGCCCCTGTAAATCACGTTCGCGCCGGTGCGTAGGGCGAAAACAGGTATACCCCTGGTTATCCAGATTGATCTCTGCACGCTCGTCCTGGTTCGCCTTGCATTGAACCAAATACCAGGCGCTGGCAGTGAGACTCTCAGGCAAGGTCGCTTGAACTGCCGAAGCACTATGGATGGACACAATCAACCCCTTCTACGCCTATGTGGCCAAATAGCTCCGTGGTTTTCTCCTCGACCTTGCGACGGATTTCTCCCAAGGATGGAAACGCACCTGAAAAACGGAATTGGCCGATCATGGAAACTGCGCCCTTTAAAAACATGCGAAACTTATTTGGCGATAGACGAATGCTGGAGAACGCTTTACCCAAAGCAATCCCCTACAATAATCGTCAAACCGCGCCTCACGCTATTTAACACAGCCCAATACTGCACAACACAAAAAAGCCTAAAACGTTAGAATTTGTCCGGCAATGCCCAGCAATGTTATTTTAAGAGTTAGTGATGTTATTTAATATCTGACTTTATATATTGATATTTTTTTTCCGTGCGCACTCAATAACCACGTGGCATTTAATGGTTGAGTTTGTCGTGGGTTGCCAGTTATGATTTTTAGCACAGCAACTGTCAAGCACGCTCCAAGTCAAGATTCCAGCAGACCAGAGTCTTCGCAGTGAACAGTTTCATCCAGTACGGCAATTCCTCACGGAAAGAGGCACACACCCAATAGCTGCAAGCCGTCACAAAAGTGCCATTGAAGAAGAACAGAATTTCAGTCTTTCCAATTGCACCATCACCGCAAGTGTGGAATTTCCAGGGAGGTTGCCTTGTTTAACAAGATTCTCATCGTTTGCATTGGCAACATTTGCCGAAGCCCCACTGCAGAACATCTGTTGCGAGATGCACTGGGCCGGTCCGACATCGAAATCAGCTCCGCGGGTCTTGGCGCGCTACAAGACCACCCTATCGAGTCCACCGCCCGGGCCGTACTGGAAGAGCATGGCCATCTGCCAAATGAGCACAAAGCCAATCAACTGACCCCCGCCACCATCAGCGAATCGGATCTGATCCTGGTGATGGAGCAGTCCCACATAGACCGTGTTCTCAAGATCGCGCCTGAAGCGCGAGGCAAGGTCTTCTTGCTGGGCAAGTGGCAGAACAACCGCGAAATCAGTGACCCCTACCGTCAAGGCAAACCTGCTTTTGTGCATGCATACGCGCTGATTGAAGAAGCAGTAACCGCCTGGGCAAGGCGTCTCGCACGCTAAACCATTCCTCGAATACCTGTTAAAAAAGAACCCACTTATGCAGCAAACTCCAGCATTAACCTCACATGACGATGATGATGAAATCGACTTGATGGGCCTACTCGGGACACTGGTCGATCATAAATGGTTGATTGCCGGGATCACTGCTGCCTCTATGGCCGTTGGAACGGTCTATGCGGTGTTGGCCACACCGGTTTACCAGGCAACTGCCCTGATACAGGTGGAGGCCAAAAAAAATGACATGCTCGGCTTCTCCGATATCAACAGTATGCTGGGTAAAGAGTCACCTTCAGCCACAGAAATCGAACTAATAAGATCACGTGCCATTATTGGCAAGGTTGTCGACAATCTATCGCTCGATATCACTGTCGAGCCGAACCGTTTTCCGGTGATCGGCGACTTTATTGCTCGTCATTTCAAACCGGACGATGTTAATACGGTTGCGGCGCCCTGGTTTGGCATGAACAGCTTTGCCTGGGGTGGCGAAACCCTGAAAATATTTCAGCTCGTGCTTCCGCAAGAACTCCTGAGTAAACAACTCACTTTGGTCAGTGGTGAAAACGGCCACTTCACGTTGCTGGATGAGGACGACAATGTCCTGGTCCAAAGCCAAGTGGGCCAAGCCTATGACCAGGACGGCATCAAACTGCAAGTCGAGGTATTGCAAGCCAATCCTGGCACAACGTTCAGCATTGCGCGTGACCCACGCCTGACCAGTATCTTGGCGTACCAAAAGTTACTTGATGTAGCAGAGCGCGGTAAAGAGTCTGGCATGATCGGGCTTGCTCTTGAGAGCGAGAAACCGGCTGAAGCCATTCAAATCCTCAATGAAATCGCCAAGCTCTATGTACGGCAAAATGTTGAGCGGACGTCGGCCGAAGCCGCTCAAAGCCTGGAGTTTCTAAAAGATCAACTGCCTCAGGTCCGTAAAGACCTGGAAAAAGCCGAAAACGCCCTGAACAAGTATCAAATTCGCAGTAAATCCATCGATATCAGCCTGGAAGCCAAAGCCATTCTCGATCAGATCGTGGCGCTTGATACCAACATCTCCGCACTGAAAATGCAGCAAGCGGAAATGGATCGCAAGTTTACCCGTCAGCACCCAGCCTATCGGGCCTTGCTCAGCCAATTAGGCGAGCTGACAGCCAAGCAGGATGGCCTGGCCAAAAAAGTCGAAGGCCTGCCTTCAACACAGCAAGAACTGCTTAGCCTCACCCGCGATGTAAAAGTCAGCACCGAAATTTATACCCAGCTCCTGAATAAATCCCAGGAGCTGGACGTAATGCGTGCCGGCACCGTGGGCAACGTGCGCTTGATCGATACCGCCGATGTGGATCTGCTAAAGCCCGTTAAACCGAAGAAAACTCTGATCGTTCTCATCGCCACCCTGCTCGGGGCTTTCCTGGCGATTGCAGTGGTGCTTTTTCGCAAAGCCCTTAACCGCGGCGTGGAAAATCCGGATCAAATTGAACAGCTGGGGTTGCCGGTGTACGCATCCATTCCTTTCAGCACGCTGCAAAAAACGGAAGAAAGCAAAACCCTGCGAAGTGGCCGAGGCCGCGCTAACAACGCCGCCCCAATACTGGCCATCAGCCATCCTACCGACCTCGCCATAGAAGCATTGCGCAGCCTGCGCACCAGTCTGCATTTCGCCATGCTCGAAGCCAGTAATAATCGCCTGATGATCTCCGGCCCGAGCCCCAAGGTAGGTAAAACCTTCGTTTCCGCCAACCTCGCTGCAGTCATCGCTCAGACCGGCCAGCGTGTATTGCTGATCGACGTGGATATGCGCAAAGGGTATTTGCATAAAGTATTCGGAACATCTGCAGGAAACGGGCTTTCTGATTTACTCGTCAAGCGCTGCGACCTGGCAACCGCGATCAATAAAACTGAATTCGAGCACCTTGACTTTATTGGCCGCGGACAAATACCGCCCAACCCTTCAGAACTGCTAATGCACGCAAACTTCAGTGTCTTTCTGGAGCATGTCAGCGCCCAGTACGACCTGGTGATTCTGGATACCCCGCCGTTGCTCGCAGTGACGGATGCGGCAATTGTCGGCCGACAGTCGGGTACCAGCTTGATTGTGACGCGTTTTGCACTGAACCCGGTTCGTGAAATTGAATTGACCATGCGTCGCTTTGCGCAAAATGGCATTGATTTGAAAGGCGCTATTTTCAATGGCGTTGAAAAGCGCGCCTCCTCCAAATATGGCTATAGCGACTACGGTTATTACAACTACGAATATAAGTCAGAGAGCGTTTAATTTTCACCACCGCTTTTAATGATAGGCGAGCGCCCCTAAGCCCCTAAGGGCGTTCAGAGCACCGTACTTCCTGCACCTGCAACAAATGATACAGACATATTAATAGATGCAACCGCTTTCAGGGACTAGCAAAAAATCCTGGGGCGGTAGCGTGCCCAAACCTCAATATCGGCCACGGCAAATCCCTCCCTGCCATGGATAAGGGGAAAGCCAAGACCATCAACGGTCTGTACCAAAGGCAGAAACAGAAACTTACCTCAATAACTGGTCGTTGTGGCTGGATATGAAAATTCTGATAAAGACGCCCTTCATGCTGTTATCGAAAGATATCTATTAAAGGTCGCGTCCGTCACCTGTAGAAACGTTGCGCTGATACGTAATAAACAAGCGCAGGCGATACACCGACAGAACTCTTAACTTTACCCCTACCAATCCGAGTCTTTCTTATGTCCGAACACCAAGAAACCAGTATCGCAAAATTCAAAAGCAAGGAAGCTATCATCGGTATCGTCGGCCTCGGTTATGTAGGTCTGCCGTTGATGCTGCGTTACAACGCCATCGGCTTCCGAGTGTTGGGCATTGACATTGATGAAAGCAAAGTAATCAAGTTGAACTCGGGCGAGAGCTATATAGAACACATTCCAGCAAGCAAGATTAAACTCGCGCGCGCGAGCGGCTTTAGCGCTACTACCGACTTCAGTCGTGTTAGCGAATGCGATGCTCTGATTCTCTGTGTACCGACCCCCCTTAACAAGTATCGCGAGCCGGACATGAGCTTCGTGATCAACACCACTGATGCGCTTAAACCCTATTTGCGCGCTGGCCAAGTGGTCTCGTTGGAAAGCACCACCTACCCCGGTACCACCGAGGAAGAACTGCTACCCCGCGTACAGGAAGGCGGTCTAACTGTCGGCAAGAACATTTTCCTGGTCTACTCGCCGGAGCGCGAAGATCCGGGCAACCCCAACTTTGAAACCCGCACTATCCCGAAAGTCATCGGCGGCCATACCCCCGCATGCCTAGAAGCTGGTATTGCTCTGTATGAGCAGGCCATCGACCAAGTGGTACAGGTCAGCTCGACCAAAGCAGCGGAAATGACCAAGCTGCTGGAAAACATCCACCGCGCCGTCAACATCGGCCTGGTCAACGAAATGAAAATCGTCGCCGACCGCATGGGCATCGACATCTTCGAGGTAGTTGATGCCGCAGCCACCAAACCTTTCGGCTTCACCGCCTACTACCCTGGTCCAGGCCTCGGCGGTCACTGCATACCGATCGACCCCTTCTACCTGACCTGGAAGGCACGCGAATATGGTCTGCATACCCGCTTTATCGAACTGTCCGGCGAAGTCAACAAAGCCATGCCTGAGTACGTGCTTACCAAACTGATGGACGGCCTGAATAACAGCGGCAAAGCGCTCAATGGCAGCAAAGTCCTCGTACTCGGCATCGCCTACAAGAAGAACGTCGATGACATGCGCGAATCGCCGTCAGTGGAAATCATGGAGTTGATTGAAGCCAAGGGGGGCATCGTCGGGTACAGCGATCCACATGTACCAGTTTTTCCCAAAATGCGCGAACACCACTTCGAACTGAGCAGCGAAACACTGAGCGCTGATAATATTGCCAGCTTCGATGCGGTGGTGCTTGCTACCGACCACGACAAGTTCGATTACGAACTGATCAAGCAACATGCACGTCTAATCGTCGACAGCCGTGGCAAGTACCGTGCCCCGGCAGAGCACATCATTAAGGCTTGATCACTTTCATTACTGTCAAAAACATCCGGCAAGGACAACAGTCATCTTGCCGGGTTATCGTACTTTGCAAGGAATACCCATGAAAAACTTCGCCCTGATCGGTGCCGCCGGTTACATCGCGCCTCGTCACATGCGCGCCATCAAGGATACCGGCAACGTGCTGGTCTCCGCCTACGACATCAATGATTCGGTTGGCATCATCGATAGCATCTCGCCACAGAGCGAGTTTTTCACCCAGTTCGAGTGCTTTTACGAACACGCTAACCGTATCAAGCGGAACGCGGCCACTGCACTTGACTACGTCTCCATCTGTTCACCCAACTACCTTCATCATTCGCATATTGCTGCCGGCCTGCGCCTCGGTTGCGACGTAATTTGTGAGAAGCCGCTGGTGCCAACCCCGGAAATTCTCGATGAGCTGGCGCTGGTCGAACAGGAAACGGGTAAGAAGTTGTACAACATCCTCCAGTTGCGCCATCACAAGGCGATTCTCGACCTGAAGGACAAGGTCGCCCGCGAAGCCAGCGAGCACAAATACGATGTCGAGCTGACCTATATCACATCGCGCGGCAAGTGGTACACGGAGAGCTGGAAAGGCGACCCACGCAAGTCCTTCGGGATTGCCACCAACATCGGCGTGCACTTCTACGACATGCTGCATTTCATCTTCGGCAAGCTGCAACGCAACGTCGTGCATTTCACTTCCGAGCACAAGGCAGCAGGCTACCTTGAATACGAGAAAGCCCGCGTGCGCTGGTTCCTATCTATCGATGCCAACGACCTGCCTGCATCTGTAAAAGGCAAGAAACCCACCTACCGCTCCATCACCGTCAACGGCGAAGAAATGGAGTTCTCTGAAGGCTTTACTGACCTGCACACCACCAGCTACCAGGAAATCCTCGCCGGCCGCGGATATGGCATCGAAGACGCCCGCCACTGCGTAGAAACTGTCAACACCATTCGCTCCGCCGCCATCGTCAGTGCGCAGAACGATGAAGGTCACCCGTTCCTCAACACCCTGAACCGCTGAGATCGCCATGTCCCACTACCAGCATCCCAGTGCCATCGTCGATGACGGCGCGCAGATCGGCGCAGACTCGCGCATCTGGCACTTCGTTCACGTCTGCAGCGGCGCACGCATTGGCCAGGGCGTATCCCTTGGCCAAAACGTGTTCGTCGGCAACCAGGTGGTGATCGGCGACCACTGCAAAGTGCAGAACAATGTTTCCGTCTACGACAACGTCACTCTCGAAGAAGGCGTGTTCTGTGGCCCAAGCATGGTCTTTACCAACGTCTACAACCCGCGCTCGCTGATCGAACGCAAAGACCAGTATCGCGACACCTTGGTGAAGAAAGGCGTCACCCTTGGCGCCAACTGCACCATCGTATGCGGCGTGACCATCGGTGAATACGCCTTCGTCGGCGCAGGCGCTGTAGTCAACAAGGATGTGCCGGCCTTCGCCCTGATGGTCGGCGTACCGGCCAGGCAGATTGGCTGGATGAGCGAGTTCGGCGAACAACTGGAGCTGCCGGTAACGGGTGATGGCGAGGTCGTCTGCCCGAACACCGATACCCGCTATGTACTGAGCGGTAACACCCTAAGCAAAGTGGATGCATAGTAAATGATCGAGTTCATCGACCTGAAAACCCAGCAAATCCGCATCAAGGACAAGATCGACGCAGGCATTCAGCGCGTGCTTGCCCATGGCCAATACATCCTCGGCCCGGAAGTGGCTGAGCTGGAAGAAAAGCTCGCAGACTTCGTCGGAGCCAAATACTGCATCACTTGCGCCAATGGCACCGATGCGCTGCAAATCGCCCAGATGGCCTTGGGCATCGGTCCAGGCGATGAAGTCATTACCCCCGGCTTCACCTATATCGCTACAGCTGAAACCGTGGCCCTACTCGGTGCCAAGCCGGTATATGTCGATATCGACCCACGCACATACAACCTCGACCCGCAACTGCTGGAAGCAGCCATCACCCCACGTACCAAGGCGATCATCCCAGTCTCACTGTATGGCCAGTGCGCGGATTTTGATGCCATCAATGCCATAGCCGCCAAACACGGTATCCCGGTGATAGAGGATGCCGCACAGAGCTTCGGCGCAACCTATAAAGGCAAGCGCTCCTGCAATCTGACCACCATCGCCTGCACAAGCTTCTTCCCCAGTAAGCCGCTGGGTTGCTATGGCGACGGTGGGGCTATCTTCACCAACGATGAAGAGTTCGCCAAGGTCATACGCCAAATCGCGCGCCACGGCCAGGATCGTCGCTATCACCATATTCGTGTCGGCGTAAACAGCCGTCTGGATACCCTGCAAGCAGCCATTCTGCTACCCAAGCTGGACATCTTCGAGGAGGAGATCCAACTACGCCAGCAGGTTGCCACTCACTATAATGAGGGGTTAGCTGGCTTATGCAGGGGAGATTATATCGCCTCAAGCAAACTTAGCATTCTGGCTACCCCGTACATAGAGCCGTATAACACCAGTGTCTATGCCCAATACACGGTGCGCGTAAGCGACCGCGCAGCTGTACAGGCAAAGCTCAAGGAATCCGGTATCCCCACCTCTGTGCACTATCCGATTCCGCTGAACAAGCAGCCAGCTGTGGCTTGCAGTGCGTCCATACTGCCAGTAGGCGACAATGTTGCCGAGCAAGTAATTAGTCTTCCGATGCACCCTTACATCAAAAAAGAAGAGCTTACACACATACTTCAACCTCTGACATTTAAAAGTTAAATAAAAACAATAATCGCGCGCCTCATATCAAGAGCAGCGAATTGGGCGCATAGAGAAGTTCGAAGTTATGTGATATAAAAAATGGGCGCCAAAAAATCGATTCTCGGAGCAAAACGCATTTTAATCGGACCTCGTGAAAATGTATCAATAGGCGAATCTACACATATCAATATTGTTGGTGCCAACTCAGTCGTAACGAAATCCCGTGGAAGTGCTTAATTATTGCTGGCGCCCCAGAAAAAGCAATCGAGGAATTATGATTCCTCAAGGTAAAAACAATGCCCACGCCAATCTCAAAGCTCACATAAAATGCATATTCTTATCATTCCTTCGTGGTACCCACATAAACCAGGTGACATTAGCGGTAGTTTTTTCCGTGAACAGGCGTTAGCTTTGCAAAAACATGGTTGCAAGGTGGGCGTTATTTACCCACAACTTCGTTCATTGAGGGACTGGAAAAGCATTTTCTCCGGTCAATATAATGTCACCAGCGAGATTGATGATGGAATGCCCACCTATCGTTCTCACGGAACAAATTGGTTCCCACGGATGCCAAATGCAAACTCTTGGCTTTGGATAAAACATGGCGTCACTCTATATAACAGATATATTATTGAACATGGAAAGCCCGACATCATCCACGTACACTCCGCGCTTTATGGCGGCGGACTAGCAAAACATATAAATAAAAAAGACAACATTTCATACGTTCTCACAGAGCATTCATCGGGTTACTCACGAGGACTTATATCTAAGCGCGGAATAGCTCTTACAAAAAAATCAACAGAATTTTCCAGTAAAAATATCGCCGTCAGCCAATCTTTCTGCAGGCAAATGGAGAAATTGTTAGGGACTCCTCCTAATTCTTGGCATGAAATACCAAACATAGTTCATGACAACTTCATTAATCATAAAGCCGGGCAAAAAAACAAAAATGGATATTTTAATTTTATATGCGTCGCTTTGCTGTCAGAAAATAAATGCATCCATAACGCAATACAAGCATTTGGAATAGCATTTAAACACAATAAAAACATCACACTTACAATAGGCGGTGATGGCCCAGAGCGCCCAAGGCTTGAAAAACTATCAAACGATCTTGGGTTATCTTCAAAAATAAAATTTCTTGGACTCTTAAGCCGAAATCAAGTACTAGAGGAGATATCCAAAGCAGATGCTTTTGTTCTTCCAAGTAGATACGAGACTTTTGGTGTAGTTGTCATAGAAGCCTTGGCCCTCGGCAAGCCTGTAGTAGCTACACGCTGCGGCGGACCTGAGTCAATTGTGGACGAGGGTGACGGAATTTTGGTGCCGGTAGACGACATTGAGAGCCTTGCGGGTGCTATGTCGAAGCTTTACCAAAATTCTGGAGATTATGATTCCGGGAGAATCAAGCAATCGTGTATTGATCGTTTCAGCGAGAAAACAATCGCGCTCCGCCTCAAATCAATATATAAAGAAATCTTATCTGATAAATAACTTGGCGGGTATTTTATCTAACTTTTTTGTCAGGCATTATGAATAGATCAAAAATTCTTGGCTTCACTGTAGGACCGATTGGCTCAGCTATTCTGGGCTTCGCTACTTTGCCTGTCATGGCCTGGTTCTTCTCCGTCGAGGATATTGGTCGTATTTCCATGCTGCAGATTGTCTGCAGCTTTGCGGTTATTTTTTTCTGCCTGGGGTTGGACCAAGCTTATGTACGTGAGTATCACGAAACAGAAGATAAACCTTCATTGTTAAAAACCGTGTCTGCACCTGGGCTTTTATTACTGACGGCAGTATCACTGGGTTTTATTTTTTATGATCCAGGTCTTCTATCGAGAGTTATTTTTTCTCTGGATAGTCCTGCTTTGAGCATCTTGCTTGCCTGCTGTCTATTGACTACCTTTATCTCGCGATTTTTGTCTTTAATATTGCGCATACAGGAAAAAGGACTAGCGTTCTCCATGAGCCAGGTCCTGCCCAAAGCACTCTTTCTTTTTATAATTGGAGTTTATATTATTCTAGCGGCCGGTTTCAGCTTTGAGAAACTGATAATAGCCTACGTTCTCTCCATGCTGGCAGTCATGCTTATATACGCTTGGAATACCAGAGCTGAATGGTTACCTGCTGTTGGCAAAAGCATCGACAAACAAAAACTCGGCACTATGCTTCAATTCGGTTTGCCATTGATATTTGGTGGCATGGCATCTTGGGCATTGATGGCGATGGATAAACTATTTCTTCGCAGCCTGTCTACCTTTGAAGAACTTGGCATTTACTCCATAGCAGTTAGTGTAGCTTCAGCGGCAGGTATTTTTTCAGGAGTTTTCACAACGATCTGGGCCCCGACCGTTTACAAATGGGCCGCCGAAGGAATCAATCCAGAAAAGATCAATCAAATCTCCGAGCATGTTTTGGCTGCCGCATTTTTTATATTCACGCTTTCTGGTATGTTTTCTTGGGCGCTTCAGTTTCTGCTTCCGTCCACATATGACAATGTGCAATATCTAGTAACCGCATGCATGGCGGTTCCTTTGCTATACGCCCTCTCTGAAACGACCGCAGTAGGTATCGGCATAGCCCGTAAAACTAGCTACTCAATGGCTGCTTCTTTTATTGCCGCAGCAATTAATTTTGCTGGAAATTATTGGCTAACTCCCATATACGGCGCCGCAGGCGCAGCGACCTCTACAGCTATTGCCTTCTGGATATTTTTAGTCTGCCGAACAGAGCTTTCTTGTCTTGTTTGGCGAAAAATACCCCGCTTGAAACTATACGGCGCAACGTTTACATGCCTGCTCGCTGCTGTATCCACGTCCATGATCGGAGAAGACCATCAAGTCTTAATGATTACGGCATGGACTGCAATTGGCATAGCTGGTATTTTATGCTTCAAGAACTCGCTGCGCGCCGCAAAAGTAGAAATGCAGCGTTATATAAAAGTAAAAACATCTTCACAAAATATATAATCTACAGATTCCTCGTATAAGCTCACCATTTTTTATGTAGTCGGTCGTACTGATCCTTGTGTAGTGCGACACCGACAGTACCCGGCGCACTATTAGCTACCGAGCTGCATATCCTGGTGGCGCATGTTGAGACGGGCCTATGTTCGCACAACCGCCGTATGTCGGCAGAAATCAACCGAGTACTGATCGAGCACGTCTCTACACTCTATTTTCACCCACCGAGACAGCTCTTCAGATCCAGCGTAACGGAGGTATTGGCGACGCCAAGGTCCGAGTGGAGGGCCACGTGATTTACGATACCACTCTCTATAACAAAGGGCTCGCCCGGAAGCCGGAGGGGTTCGATACGCTAAACATTACCATGCACGATCCATCGAGCAGAAAACATTGAACATCCGGTACGCATGCACTGTATTTCGAGGAGCTTGAAACGGCCGACCTGCCAGTGCTCTGCTCTCTCCAAGATCAATCACCCTAAAGTAGCCAAATGCATAATTGTAAATTAAACATCAAAAAAAAACCTACACTACATGCAAACGCCAAAATAAAGTACTTAGCCCGCTGGAGTGAAAGCGCCTCTATTGGCGTTATCAAAAAAATCAAAAATACAACATCAGCTTTATCAGCAAACGGCTATCAAGCTGAGCATAAAATAATAGAAAAAGGTGGAGTTATAGGGCACTTACTGTTGCCTCTAGCAATTCTTATTAGTAGAGCTGATTTATTGATTATCAGATCCACAGCATTCTCTATGCTTCTTTGCAGTCTGCCTATACTGATACAAAGACTTAGGGGAGCAAAAATCGTCATTGATGTCCCAACTCCTCTAGTTTCCGTACTTGAGGAAATCCAAAGTAGCAAAAAAACAAACCTCAAAAAAATATTCTTATGTTCATTGATAAAACTTAATTACCCACTGGCGCTCTACCCAGCACACCGAATTATTCAATACAGCGAAGAATCAGAACGATTCTCAATAGGACTCAAAAACAAAATGGTTCTTGGAGCTAATGGTATTGATGTATCTTCCATTGAATTGAAAGAGTGCAAAAAAGATAAGACACCACTTTCAATTACGCTCATCGGCGTAGCCGCTCTTGAGGAATGGCACGGTTACGACAGAGTCATTCAAGGATTAAGTAACTACTATGAAAAAAGAAAAAGTGTTACAGAGCAACAAGCCAACGTATATTTTATTATCGTTGGCAGTGGCGGCGCGGAGTTAAGACTTAAATCAATGGTGAACAAACTAAACCTATCTCAGTATGTCAGTTTCAAAGGAACATTACATGGCCCGTCACTAAATAATATTTTCAATGAAGTAGACATAGGCATCTCTTCATTAGGAGTTCACCGTAAAGGCTTGCGCATTGCTTCGGACCTTAAAAGTAGAGAATACCTTTCACGTGGCGTTCCAATCGTGATTGCTGCTGACGACCCAGATATTCCTGATGCAATTGATTTTGTTTATAGGTCAACGGCCGACGACTCTGCAATTGATATCAGAAATCTCATAGGATGGTATGAGAGCTATGAAAAAAATGGGGGTACCGCAGAGAGCATTAGGGCGTTTGCTGCACAAAATGTAGATTACAAAGGTAAAGTAAAGATTTTCGTTAGTGACTTATAGTTTTTCGACCAGTCCCTCCGTGTCAGGCTACCTGTTGCCCTTGTTGATTGACTCATTTATTCAAGAGGGCGAGGGTGTGTAGCAATGTCCAAGCGTTATGAGAGGAATTCAAACATTTGGCCGTTCTGCAAATGATGCCGCCCCTTAATCGCTCAGTGACAGACCTTGCCATTGCACTCAATCTCACGCTACGGTCACTGCGTAACTGGAGACAAATGGCAAGAGACAGGGTTTGATCGTGCCGGTAAACAAGTAGACCAGTGATCAATGGTCCAGCGCCGATAAATTCAATGCCGTCATGGAAGCCGCGCCATTGAGCGAGGTGGAAATCTCTCAATATTCCCGAATCAAGGGCATTTATCCGGAGCAAATCCAGCAGCAGCGCGAGGTCTGCCAAAACGCCAGTATCCTGGCTGACCTGAAACCCAGCGCGAGAAGACAGCCGAACAACGACGAATCAAAGAACTGGAGCGCCAGTTGATCCGATCAGATGCTGTATGCGCTGAAGCGGAGGCTTTGGTGCAACTCAGAAAAAAAGCCAATGCGATCTGGGGCAAGAACTTTGGGTGCAAAATTTATCGAGTGGTACATCAAAGACCATCGTCATAGTGCCTTGATATACGTGACACCAAACAAACGTCACGAAGGCAAAACAACAGCTCTTTTACAGAGCTAGAGCAACGATTTATGACGATGTCACGAAAATCAATCCCATCCGCTCGAATAGCGGGACACGCAACTGAAAGTTGGCAGATGCAATTGAACCCCGAACATCCTGAAGTTAAGGGCACAATGGGTAGTCGCAGCAGTACCAAGACGATAGGTACCTTGACACGTACCACAGTTTAAAACATAGATATTATCTATATAGCGCGAATTATGATGTGACGGGGAAATTTCCTTGCAAAACAAAATTTACAACTTGGCATTGAAATGCTGTTTTTTTTTAATGCTTTATCTCTCCACGGACTCGGTCGAGCTATTTAAAACCGGAGGAGCAACAGCGGAGGGCCAGGTAGTAACAGTGGCTTACTCCGGCCCTTTAAACTTCACAAGCATGATATGGGCTTTTTTTGCGTTTTTTTGCGTCGCGTTATACGTTGTAGCCCGTAAAAAAAACAGACAATCTATAATCAAGGGGAATGACAAATGGATGGTTCTGCTTCTTGTTTATATATTTGTATCGATTTTTTGGTCTAAAGACCGGATTGCCTCCGCAAAGTTACTGCTGGCTATTCCGCTTATATTTGCTTTTGTGAGAGTTTATTTTTTGAAATTCTCACGAATTGTCATATTGCAAGAGCTAACTAATTTTTTTGTTGTTGTGTCGCTGATTTCTATCGCGTTTTCTCTTTTCATTCCCAGTTACGGTGTTTCTATCGGCCTCCATGAGGGAGACTGGCAGGGGATATTTACACACAAAAATGGGTTAGGAAATTTTTCCGTATTGGGTGCCTGCATTTTCATCTCAATGATTGGTAGGGGGATGGGTTGGAAACCTTTGATTGGACTGGGCCTATCTATTTTTCTAACTTTCATGAGCAGCTCTACAACCGCATTAATTTGTTTAATATTAGTTCTCACTATGTATTTATTTTTGAAGTCAAAAAAAATACGCGCCGTAATTTATAAATTTCGCCACCCAATATATGCAGGTATTACTCTCATATCAGTTATTCCTTTTTTAGTTAGTTTTGCCCCGCCGGGGTTAACTATTCTCGACAAAGACACTACATTTACTGGTAGAGTTTTTATTTGGGGTTTTATTTTATCTATGTTTTTTGAGCGCCCCGTTTTTGGGTATGGACTAAATCAATTCGAAGCATTTTTCAACGCCAACTCTACATTTGCTAGCAATGTCGGATTTCAAGTTGGATCAACCCACAGTGGCTTTCTTGATCTCGCATTTTCTTTAGGGATGGTTGGAGTATTTTTGGTATTAGCTTTCATAAAAAAAATAATCCCTAAAAAAAATAACGAGTTGGATTTGACGATTAGCGTTGTGTTTTTTCTGTCGTTTGTAATGGTTAACTCTTTGGAGTCCTTATTTTTATCATTTAATATTTGGTTTGTGCTCTTGTTGATAATAATTGAATTTGTAAGCCAAACCACAACAAAAAACAACCGCCCCCTTCAGTTTCGTTGATCTTCAGATTTAAGACTCTGTATAAAAGTGGTTTTGTATAAAAGTATCTACATTTAATGACCCCGCGTTAAATTTGCTCAGAATACTTATTTACAATACGCCGATTACGTTTCCCCGCTTGTTTCTTTATTTACCTTCTGCGCACCGAGACTGTGCAAACACTAACTGCCTTGATCAAACATGGAAAATGACGCGCTCTTATGAACAACATCTTAACAAAAATTAATTCCCATCATTCAGGATCTGATATTGGGTTGTATACTTTCCTCAATCACTATTCCTATCTATTAGCCAGGAAAAATCCTGACCTGATTTCCGGCTTTGATGAAATTCATTGCGACGGCATTGTTCTTTGCCTTTTCTTACGCTTGATAGGAGTTTATAAAAAACGCAAAAGTTTTGATATGACGTCTCTTGCGCCTCAAATATTTAATCTCGCCGTGTTGAAGGGCAAAAGTATATATTTTATAGGTGGCGAACCAAAGATCGCACAGGCAGCTGTTGACAAGGTTATCAAAGCTTATCCGCAGTTACGGGTGGCTGGTATAAGACATGGGTTTTTTGTTTCACCCTTGGAAAGAGAACAAATTCTTAAGGAAATATCACTGAAAAATCCAGATTTTGTAATTGCTAGCATGGGCACTCCTTACCAAGAGCAATTTCTTATTGATCTTAAAAAAGCGGGATGGCGGGGCTGCGGCTATACTAGCGGTGGTTTTTTTCATCAAACGGCAAAAGCGGGACTTAGATATTACCCTGCTTGGGTTGATAGATTCAACTTACGCTGGGCTTTCAGGATTGCCGATGAACCGAAACTTTTAAAACGATATACATCGGACTTTATTAAGTTTTTAGTTTTGTTCTCTTATGATGCTTTTATGTTCAAGATAAAGAAGCACAAAATGTGAGCTTTTACCGCTGATAGAACTAAGTTTTTTCTGACAAAACTTTGGTAACCGGCGGCACCGGTTGTATCGCCCCCCACACTGTCGTGGCTCTGCTCGAGGCCGGCTACGAAGTGATAGTGCTGGACAACCTGTGCAACAGCTCGCCAGTGTCGCTGTTGCGTTTCGCACGGATCTGCGGCAAGGCACCTCTGTTTATTCAAGGCGACATCCGTGGCAGCCCCTTGCTGGATAACTTGTACACGTCGCAGAGAATCAGCGCGGTATTACATTTCGCCGGTTTTAAAGCTTGAAATCTGTGGAGGAGAGTGTTTGCAAACCCCTCGACTACTATGACAACAACGTCGCAGGCAGCGTAACTCTATGCCAGGCAATGGCCCATGTCGGAGTGTTCAGTTTGATATTCAGCTTTTCCGCCACGGTATATGGCGAGTCGACGCAGATCCCCATCAGCGATTACTCTCCCACTAGCGTGCCGACCAATCCCTTATGGTTGTTCCAAGCTGATGGTCGAGGATGTATTGCAAGACCTGGCAAAATCGGAGCCACGCTGGAGCATCACCCTGCTCCACTATTTCAGCCCGGCGGGTGCACACCAAAGTTGGATGATTGGCGAAGACTCTAATGGCTTACCGAATAATCTTCTGACTTATGTCAGGTAGGCGGCCCTTAGCAAGCTCAAGCAGTTTTGGTGCCGAATATCCGACACAGGATGGGACCGGGGTGCGCAACTACATCCACTTGCAGGATCTGGCTGAGGGGCATTTGAGTGCGCTACGGACTATTGTCCAAAAGACTGTTGTGAACATCTGGAACCTGGGCACTGGTGTCGGTTACAGATTGCTGGAAATGATTCGAGCGGGCGAGTAGTCGAGCCCGGAAAGGATGGCTGATAACTGGCGCTAGCAGTTAGGCGACCCGCAAGGTTATTGCCGATAATTCTGTTTATCGTTGTCATGTTGGAAGATCAGGCAGGTCAACAAATCTGCACCACATACCGCCCGGTGCAAAGACCTATCTGGTCACGAAAAATCAGTCCACCTACATTCCCAATGGCTAGGTCTATGCCTTGGAAAATCTGGGAGTTATCCCTCTGGAACTGATTGAGGTGCAATCCGGTTCTTACCTCGGTGAATACGATATCGTGTGTTTCGAAGACAAATATGGAAGGCCGAAACAAGCTGTAATGGCGGCAACGTGTAAGCCAGCAGCTCTGCAGAATGTAGATGCAATACCTATCCACAAGCGGCAAGTTCGTCTAGTTACTCACTAAAAAACTCCAAGCGACCTGACTCCCTCTTCGTGTTGTTGTCGCACGTAAATGCTGACTTCTCATTCCTCTCTTCTTGCTCACTTTAAAGGACTCTTTCCTTTGACCGGAAAAATTCTGGTAACCGGCGGCGCCGGTTACATAGGCTCGCACACCACCCTCGCTTTGCTCGAAGCGGGTTATGACGTAATAGTATTGGATAATCTCAGCAATAGCTCGAAGGAGTCACTTCATAGAGTGGGCGTTATCTCTGGCAAGTTTCCGGAATTTATTCAGGGGGATATTCGCGACCGTGCGTTGCTGGATGAGCTGTTCGCTTCGCAGAGGATCAGCGCGGTATTACATTTCGCCGGTTTGAAATCGGTGGGGGAAAGTGTCCGCAAACCGCTCCACTACTATGACAACAATGTCGCAGGCAGTGTCACCTTGTGCCAGGCAATGGCCCACGCCGGAGTTTTCAATTTTGTGTTCAGCTCTTCCGCCACGGTGTATGGCGAGCCGACGCAGATGCCGATCCGGGAGGATTTCCCCACTGGCGTGCCGACCAATCCCTATGGTCGCTCCAAGCTGATGGTCGAGGATCTGTTGCAGGATCTGGCGAAATCAGACCCGCGTTGGAGCGTCGCCCTGCTCCGCTACTTTAACCCGGTGGGAGCGCACCAAAGCGGGCTGATTGGCGAAGATCCCAATGGCCTGCCGAACAACCTCCTGCCCTATGTCAGCCAGGTGGCCATTGGCAAGCTCAAGCAGTTATCGGTGTTCGGTGCCGATTACCCGACGCAGGATGGTACCGGGGTGCGCGACTACATCCATGTGCAGGATCTGGCCGACGGGCATTTGTGCGCGCTACGGACAGTCCTCCAAAAAACCGGGGTGAACATCTGGAACCTGGGCACCGGTATCGGTTACAGCGTGCTGGAAATGATTCGGGCATTCGAGGAGGCAAGTGGTCGGGCCGTGCCTTACAAATTGGTTGAGCGTCGTCCCGGAGATATTGCCGAGTGCTGGGCCGACCCCACAAAAGCCGCCAATGAATTGGACTGGAAGGCCAAGCGCGGGTTGCCGGAAATGATGGCCGATACTTGGCGTTGGCAAGCTGCTAACCCACAAGGTTATGGCCGGTAGCATCTCTCGTATGGCGTAGCGATCAGACGTGAACCATTACATTGGCACCACATACCCAATAACAACTGTTAGAAACAGCGGGTACGTTAGAAAACGTCAGACCTGTTAGACATCCTACACAGGTATTCTTGAGACAATGATCGCAAGATAAATCTCACTGAGGAATGACCCAGAGGTCAACTCTCATCGAGCTCGAATCAATAACTATACTTAACGCTACTGGACGCTCAGAGTTTTTGGCCTTGCACGCTCGCTTCTTAGCTTCACCGCCAATACCGACGATGCATCAAAAAGGAATCTACCATGACCAAACTACTTGCTTCCGCTCTAATGCTTTCTTTAAGTGCCTCCGTTTTCGCCGCTGAGCCTCCCGCAGCGTCTTCTGCTCCAGGCACTCCTGCAAAACCCGCAGCAAACGCTCCTTTGAGTCTGAACACCCCTCTCGTGGGCAGCCTGACCACAGGGACTGCTCTCGGCATCGGCGCTGCAGTTATCGCCGGAGCCGCTGCGCTGTCATCCAGTGGCGGCGGAAGCAACAATGACGGCGGCACTACTGGCACTACCGGCACCACTGGTACCACCGGTACACGCTAAGCGCACCGCAAGGTCGATAGCCTTCTACCACCCGGAGCAATCCGGGTGGTTTCGTTCTGATGTGTTCCCTCCACAAGTGTCCTCAATCATGATTCGTAGTTTGTCGCTCGCTGTGCTTGCAGGTGTTGCCCTGCAGGGCTGTATGTTCTCACCTGGTCAACACCTGGATACCAGCCAGGTCGGCCGTGAAGGCTCACCGGAAAGCACTCGGATCGAGTTGATTCCGATAACGCCCAAACTGATTGCCCAGAACGCGGCGACAAAAGTGCAAGCCTCGGTGCCCGCCGAATTGCTGGCGTTCAAGCCGGGAGCTTACCGGATTGGCGCCAATGATGTGTTGTACATCACGGTGTGGGACCATCCTGAGTTGACTGCACCATCGGGTGCGCAACAGCAAATTGATGCGAACGGTCGCCTGGTACGCCCGGACGGCACCATGTTTTACCCCTATATCGGCAATATTCATGCTGCTGGTAAAACCATCGAGGAGCTACGCGGTTTTATTGCGGAGCGCCTGACTCAATTTGTCGACAGCCCCCAGGTTGACTTGAGTGTTTTGCGCTTTGCCAGTCAAAAAGTCGTTATTTCCGGTGCTATTTTGAAAGCCGGTCAACAACCCATTACCACTTCGCCGCTCAGCGTCGTCGAAGCCATGGGTACTGCTACTGTCGATCCATTGAATGCCGACCTTGCCGGCCTGACACTGACCCGGGACGGACGTGAGTATCCGCTGGATCTGGACTCGCTTAACGGCAAAGGCTCGCAGTTGCATAACGTCTATTTGAAAGACGGCGATCAGTTGTACCTGCCCTACAACGACCGGAAAAAGATCTACGTCATGGGTGAGGTCAGCCAGCCTCGGGCGCTCACGTTCAAAATCAACCGGATGAATCTGGCGGATGCGGTCGGAACGGTCGGTGGACTGAACCAGGCCACCTCCAATGGCAATGCGCTGTATGTCATTCGAGGTGCCGAGAACCTTGAAACCGAGCCGGCAAAAGTCTTTCAGCTGGAAGCCGAATCGCCAACCGCGTTTGCTCTTGCCAGCCGCTTCGATCTGCAACCCCAGGACATTGTCTACGTCGGCCCTGCAGGCGTGACCCGCTGGAACCGCTTGATCAGCCAGTTGCTGCCATCGGCCGTTATCCTGGGTACCG
Organism: Pseudomonas sp. 05L36; assembly: GCF_056398125.1. Lineage (NCBI taxonomy): Bacteria > Pseudomonadati > Pseudomonadota > Gammaproteobacteria > Pseudomonadales > Pseudomonadaceae > Pseudomonas > Pseudomonas sp. 05L36. Next base: position 20,730 of record NZ_JBFTOU010000018.1, read on the forward strand.
GCGCAGCGGCCACAAACAATCTCAGTGAAGCCAGCAGTCGATAAGGTTTGAGCCGCTTTGAAAACTTTGCGTAACAGCTCATGCCTGGCGGTGGGATTACTGCTGTGTGGCTGTAATCCGTTGATGCAGGCGTCCCTGGATACCTTTAAAGCCTCCACACTGGGCGCCCCGTCGCTGGAAGTGACTGCGGCGCAAGTGGAGGCCGTGCCCTATGCGCAGATCAAGGTCACCACGGAGGAAAGCGACGGTGTGTTGGCCAAGCTACGCCAGCAGGGCGACCTGGAGTTCTGGGTCGCCTCCGGCAAACAGGTGTTGTTGATGCGCGACGGTCTGGTCGTGCGCAGCGTCGGCCTGGGCATCAATCTCGACGGCACGCGCTTCGACGGCGAGTCGCCGTTCAAGCTTGGCTTGCAGCGATTGCCCGATGGTTACAGCAGTACCCGCTGGATAGATGTCTATCAGGGTCCGCGGGTTGGGCTGGCGGTCAACAGTCGCTTCAGTCGACAGGCCATCGAAACCGTCACCATCCTGGACAAGGACTATGCGTTGCAGCGCATAGACGAACGCATCGACATACCCGAGCTGGGATTCAAGGCCACCAACCGTTTTTGGGTCAGGCCTGACGATGGCTTGATCCTGCAGAGCGAACAACATCTGACGCCGGACCTTTTCTTGAAGATTGTGCAATTGCGCCCTGACCGGGAGACGGCTCGGTGAGATATTTGAAAACGCTGTCGGCTTGCCTGTTGCTGGCCAGTTCTGCGATGGCTCAGGCCGCTGTCACGGTCACGGGTGATGTAAAAAACGCCGGTTCCTTCGGGTTCGTGCCAGGTGCACGCTTGCTCGATGCCGTCAGCCAGGGGCGCCCGAACGCCGAAAGTTACTGGCTGGCCGCCGCCTGGTTGCACCAGCCGCTGGTGGAGCAGCAAATCCGCCTTAAAGCCGGTGTGCTGTTCGATCTGAAATTACTGCAACGTGGGGCCTTGCTTGAAGAAAAAAGCAGCCTCGCAGCCCTCGCTGCGCGCCTGTTTGAAGAGGTCAGCCAGTTACCCGTTACCGGCCGCAGAGTCGCGGTGCTCGACCCCGTGGCGCTGGAGGTTGCGTTCGCCCGCAATTACTCGCTCAGTGACGGCGACCAGCTGATTTACCCTCTACGCCCGACTACGGTCACTGTCCAGGGCGCAGTTGAACAGCCCTGCGCGCTGCCTTATCGCGCCCTGCAGCCCGTCCAGGAATATCTTGAAAGTTGTCTGCCGGTGACCGACGCAGATGCCGATTACCTGTGGTTGATTCAGCCCAATGGCCAGGTCAGGCGAGTCGGCAATGCCGCCTGGAACCGCGAAGACGGGGTGTTTGCCGCCGCCGGCAGCACGATTCTGGTGCCCGTGCGCAACGATGATCCGGACCTGCCCACACCCGACTTGAACGAGCAGCTTGCCCAGTTTCTCGCCACCCAACCGCTGCCCGAGGTGGCCCCTTGAAGTTACGTTTCGCCGCCGTAGTGTTGTTGCCCTACAGCCTGGCTCATGGAGAGCCGCGTTTTACCCAGAATGATTTCGGTGGCGTGGGTTTGCTGCAAACCCCCACCGCACGGATGGCGCCCGCCGGCGAATTCAGCCTGAACGCCAACCGCACTGACCCATATTCGCGCTATAGCATTTCAATACAGCCCCTTGACTGGTTGGAAGGCAGTTTCCGTTATACCGCTATCGGCAACCAAAAATACGGGACCGAGGCATTAAGCGGCGACCAGGTCTATAAAGACAAGGCGGTCGATGTCAAAGCCCGCCTCTGGCAAGAAAGCCACTGGTTGCCCGAGGTCGCGCTCGGCTTTCGGGACGTTGGGGGCACCGGCCTGTTTTCCAGCGAATACTTTGTGGCGAACAAACGTTACTACGATCTGGATTTCAGCCTGGGCGTTGCTTGGGGCTACATCGGTAACCGCGGGGATTTCGAAAACCCGCTGGGGTACCTCGATGAGCGCTTTGATACACGCCCGGTAAACACGGGCGCGGACGCAGGCAACGTCAATACCGGCTCGTATTTTCGAGGCTCGCCCGCGTTGTTTGGCGGCGTGGCCTATCAGACGCCCTGGTCACCCTTGAGCTTGAAACTCGAGTTCGACGGTAACGACTACAAGCACGAGCCGTTCGACACTACCCTGAAGCAGGACTCGCCCATCAACATCGGGGCGGTCTTCAAGCTGAGTGACTCAGTCGATTTGACCGCAGGTTGGGAGCGCGGCAACACCGCGTTGTTCGGTATTACTTTTCATACCAATTTCGCCAGCCGCAAGGCGCCAGCCAAGCGCTACGACCCCGCTGTCGAAGCGCTTCCGGCACGCGAGCCAACCACGCCGCTCGATCAGGTCGACTGGGCGGGGGTTTCCAAACGACTGGAAAACAACGCAGGTTATAAGGTCGAGCGTATTGCTCAGCGCGATTCCGAGCTGATTGTGTATGGCGAGCAGTCGCGCTATTTCTACTCCGCCAAAGGCGTGGGCCGGGCCAGCCGGATTCTGGACAACAGCGCGAATGACGAAATCGACTGGTTCACGATGGTGAACAAGCGTTACGACATGCCTGTGGTAGAAACCAGTGTGCCGCGCGAAACTTTCCGGGCCGTGGTGAACAACCAACAAGACCTTACAGACCTGCACCGCACCACCGAATTGAACCGGGCCACGCCGCACATTGAAAACACGTTGTACACCCAGGCCCTCGAGCGTTTTACCTATGGTATCGGCTTGGGTTACAAGCAAAACATTGGCGGTCCCGACGGCATGCTGTACCAGCTGACCGCTGATGTGGACGCAGAATACCGCTTTACCCGCAGCACGTGGACGAGCGGGGTCATCAGCACCAATCTGCTGAACAACTTTGATAAGTTCACGTACGACGCACCGAGCAACCTGCCCCGAGTGCGGACCGATTTGCGCAAGTACGTCATCACCTCTGATGTAACGATGCCGACATTTCAGCTCAACCATGCCAAGCAGCTGGATCAAGACTTGTTTGGCATGGTGTATGGCGGTTATCTGGAGTCAATGTTCGCCGGGGTCGGGGGTGAATTGCTGTACCGCCCCATGGGCGAGCGCTGGGCCCTGGGTGCTGATTTGAACTATGTACGCCAGCGTGACTTTGACCAGGGTTTTGGTCTGCGCGATTACAAGACCGTGACCGGTCACATCACCACCTATACCGAACTGCCGTTCGATTTGCAGGCGGCGGTCAGTGTTGGGCGTTACCTGGCGCGCGATTGGGGTGCCACGTTTGATGTGTCGCATGAGTTCAGTAACGGTGTGAGGTTCGGTGGATGGGTCACCCGCACCACGGCCTCGGCAGAAGAGTTCGGCGAGGGTAGCTTCGACAAAGGTATCTATATCTCGGTCCCCTTCGACGAGTTGATGAGCGTTTCCACGATGCGTCGCGCCAATCTGGTCTGGGCTCCTTTGACCCGCGATGGTGGCGCGCGTCTTAACCGCCAATATTCGCTGTACACAATGACCAATGGCCGCGACAAAGATGCGTTCTATAAAAACTTTGAGAAAATCACCGAATGAGTTCGTTACTCCTGGGTTTCACACAACTGTCCCAAAGGATACGCACGCTGCTTTTCATCAGCGTTTGTCTGGTTTTGCTGACCGCCGCTTTGCGAGCGCAACCGATTCCCGAAGCCTTTGCCCAGGAAGACAAGCTGCATCACCTGGTTGGTTTTTTCGTGTTGGCTTTTAGTTGCCGGCTGGCCTTCCTGCGGGTCAAGGCGCACTGGATTGCCTTGGGCTGTCTGCTGACGGGGATCCTGATCGAATATGCACAAGCACTGATGCCGCTGCGCACGGCATCACCTTACGACGCCTTGGCCAATGCTGCCGGTGTGTTGCTCGGCTTGATTGCGTGGCGTTGGGTGCAACCCGTCAAACAGTCCGCCGGGTTCCCTGGCACTTAAGACCATGGCTTCTGCGTGGGCATAGCGACAACACGCCTGAAAACATCAAAGCACTGAATCGACGCCACCCATTTCTGTTATGCGATTTTCTATAAGAAAGGCCTGTAAACGTCAGTTAGGCGCATGTAGTCCTCTGTAGGAGCCAGCTTGCTGGCGATGGACTCAAGTACGCCGCGTTTATCCGGTTCACACGCGTTATCGTTATCGACCATCGCTGCGATGCGGCGACCCGACAAGTCGGATCGCCGCACCGCAGCTCCTACAAGGGAGCGTGCCCCACGCTTTTTTTTGCTCTTGGGTGCCGCGCTTTTTAAGCGGCCATAAATCTTTTTCAAGGCAGACCACTATGAACGCTTCCGGATCACCGATCGACTCTGTCTATAAATCGCTGGACCCTTTTGCACCCGGCAACATGGTTTTGGGGCAGAAGTTCACCGAGGGCAACAGTGGATTGATGGCCTGGTTGCGGACATACGAAAGTACTCCCCCCACGATCACCCCACAGCCAAAGTTGTTGGTGGAGCGCATCGGGCTCTTTCCTTCCTCGGGTGATATTCGGCGCATGGTCGGCAATCCCATTGCGCTACTCGAGTACTTGCGGGCGCTGTATGCCAGTGAAGCACTGGATGTGGATGACAGCGACGGCCTGAGCCTGACGTTCACTGAATGGCGTTTCAAGATCTGCCCAGCGCAGAGCGAGATCCTGTTGAAGGTTGAGAGTCGTGGCGATATAGCACTGATGCAGAAAAAAACTGCAGAGCTGCTGGATCGGATCGAAGAGAAAAACAGTCGTGAATTCGGGTGACGCCACTTCGCCAGAACTCACAACCGAAGCAAAAGCTACAACCTTGACGATTCTCCGCGAGTGCGCCACTGAGGCTGCATGAATGCCTTTTCTGCCCCCGAAAGAGTGACGGCGAAAGAGTTCAAGAGCCTCTCGGCTGTATATTTTGGAAGACTCGTACTCAGCATGATCATCGCGAGCCCTAGCATGAGGGCCATGCGGGGAATTTTGCGGATTTCCTTTCGCTCCAGCCTGAAAAGAAATACGCACGCCGCGATTGACCCCACAACCGCCCCGGCAATCGCTTCCGGCAGAGGATGAATCGTCTGACCGACATACTGGACGCTGAACCACCAGGTCGACAGCAGCCCGGCACCCAGTGCCAACCATCGAAGGCGATGATCCAGTTGGCGCAATAGCAAACTCAACACAACGGTCGACACCAGGCAGGCGTTCATTGCGTGGCCGCTGATGACCGCGATATCCAGGCTTTCCAGGCCGATTCCCCAGCCCTTGAACAGCACTTTACTCAGACCTACGACGAAATAGGCTACGAACAGTACGCCTAGCCATAAGAGCGCGAGTTTTCTGGAGGCCATGCACCACAGCCAACCAGCGACGACCATGGCCGCTGGAAGCATGACGGTGATGCCGGCGTATTGTGCGATGTACAGTTTTGACACCAAGCTACTTCCTCACGCCTCGTGCAATTTTCCAGTGCAATGGACACTGGGTGCGTGTTCAGTAGATACAACGCTCATCGATCCGAAAAGCACTTCAGGCGATTCTCTACGACAACCACCGAATAACTCGCGATGTGCATTGCCAGTCCGTCCTCTATCAGGGCTTCCAGCAAGGCAGCTTGTGCCGCGAAGCGCAGGTCACGGTTGAGTTTGCGAGAGGCGTGCATCTGATCGATCAGGACATGCGTGACTTGATAAGGGGTGCTGCCTCTCAGACGCCCCAGCCAGACGGGGATTTTTTTTGCGTTTTTGGATTGTCTGATACCCAGCACGCACGTTGCCTTGTCCGAAGCGGTGTTTTTCGAAACCTCCTCGATTTCTTCAAACACGTCGGTCAATTTTTTTAGTGCGTAGCCAAGCATCAAATCATCAAACGCATCCAAAAACATATACCTCTTCACGTGGTGAAGTTATTTCTACAAACACATTTCCGATTATCACATTACACTTTATTCCATGTATGTACTGGACGTATTCTAACGATCAAAACATCTGCCAGATAACATTACACTTGTTAGCGCGAAGACTAACTTGAGCAGAGTATTAAGTGACTTTTTATAACAATTATTGAGCCTGCAATCGAACTATATAGACTTCAACAATATCGGTAATTACACGTAAGGTGCGGCGAGCGTTATCAGAGGATTCAGCAGTCAGATGATCTGGTTGCAAGGCGTTAACCGTCAGATCAGTTGAACCTGTGAGCCCGCCTGGCATCCTATTTATCGACACCGCGCCCCACCTTTCAAACACCTGTTTTCAGGTTGTCGCCGCAGGGGCCATCGATACACGTACACGCCCTTGAGTGGCTGTCAGCGCTCGGGTAATGTCATCAGACCCATAGGACAGAGCACGCCCATGACTTCCAAGCTGGAACAACTTAAGCAAATGACCACCGTGGTTGCCGACACCGGCGACTTCGAAGCTATCGCTCGCGTTAAACCCGTGGACGCCACCACCAACCCTTCCCTGCTGCTCAAGGCCGCGGCCATTCCGGCGTATGCCGGGCTGCTGAACGCCTGCGTCAATGACTGCAAGGGCGATGTGGGCCTGGCCAGCGACCGTTTTGGCGTGGCCGTGGGGCAAGAAATCCTGAAAGTGATCCCGGGCCGTATTTCCACCGAAGTGGATGCGCGCCTGTCGTTCGACACTGACGCCGTGTTGAAGCGTGCGCATCGCCTGATCGAGCTGTACGACAAGGCCGGTATTGGTCGCGACCGCGTGCTGATCAAGATCGCGTCCACCTGGGAAGGCATCCGCGCTGCCGAGATCCTGGAAAAGGAAGGCATCCAGACCAACCTGACCCTGCTGTTCTCCTTCGCCCAGGCAGCCGCTTGCGCCGATGCCGGGGTGTTCCTGATTTCGCCATTCGTAGGCCGCATCTACGACTGGTACAAGAAAGCCAACGGCAACGACTACACCGGCGCGGATGATCCGGGCGTGCAGTCGGTGACGCGCATCTACAACTACTACAAGGCCAATGACTACAAGACCGTGGTCATGGGGGCGAGCTTCCGCAATCTGGGCCAGATCGAGCATCTGGCCGGCTGCGACCGCCTGACTATCAGCCCGGACCTGATCGACAAGCTGGCGGCGGATACCGGCAAGCTGGAGCGCAAACTGGTGCCGGGCCATGCCGGTGAAGCGCGCCTGAGCCTCAACGAGGCGCAGTTCCGCTGGTTGTCCAACGAAGATGCGATGGCGACCGAGAAGCTGGCTGAGGGGATTCGTCAGTTCGCGCGGGATCAGGAGAAGCTTGAGGCGTTGTTGCAGGCCAAGCTGTGATCTGAGTGGGTGTGATGCAAAAAGGGCGAACCCTGGTGGGTTCGCCCTTTTTTGTGGGTGCGGAGTTCTTGCGGACGCCATCGCGAGCAAGCCCGCTCCCACAGGGATTTGCGGGATGGCTGAGGTCRTGTGCTGAACGAAAAACCTGTGGGAGCGAGCTTGCTCGCGATGGGGCCGTCAGCTTCAACATCTTCGCTGGCTGGCCCACCGCCATCGCCAGCAGGCTGGCTCCCACAATAATAATGCGGCGCACACGGGACCCTGTGGGCTGGCTGAGGTCGTGTGCTAAACGARGGACCTTGTGGGAGCGAGCCTGCTCGCGATGGGGCCGTCAGCTTCAACATCTTCGCTGGTTGGCCCACCGCCATCGCMAGCAGGCTGGCWCCCACAGGGATTTGCGGGATGGCTGAGGTCGTGTGCTGAACGAAAAACCTGTGGGAGCGAGCCTGCTCGCGATGGGGCCGTCAGCTTCAACATCTTCGCTGGTTGGCCCACCGCCATCGCRAGCAGGCTSGYWCCCACAGGGATTTGCGGGATGGCTGAGGTCGTGTGCTGAACGAAAAACCTGTGGGAGGCCAAGCTGTGATCTGAGTGTGATGCAAAAAGGGCCAGCCTTGGTGGGTTCGCCCTTTTTTGTGGGTGCGGGGTTCTTGCGGACGCCATCGCGAGCAAGCTCGCTCCCACAGGGATTTGCGGGATGGCTGAGGTCATGTGCTGAACGAAAAACCTGTGGGAGGCCAGGCTGTGATCTGAGTAGGTGTGATGCAAAAAGGGCGAGCCTTGGTGGGTTCGCCCTTTTTTGTTGATGTGGGGTTCTTGCGGACGCCATCGCGAGCAGGCTCGTTCCCACAGGGATTTGCGGGATGGCTGAGGTCATGTGCTGAACGAAAAACCTGTGGGAGGCCAGGCTGTGATCTGAGTAGGTGTGATGCAAAAAGGGCGAGCCTTGGTGGGTTCGCCCTTTTTTGTGGGTGCGGGGTTCTCGCGATGGGGCCAGTCCGGCCCACATCACCTCAGGGGATCAGTGCCGCTCCAGCGCATTCACCAGATCATGGAAGGCTTCACGATTGGTGTCGTTCAGGCCCATGAGGATTTTGTGCGCTTCAAGCACTTTGATCCGCACCACTTCTTCGGACTGATCCTGGTCTGGCAGGTCGTCCAGGCATTCCGGGCAGGGTACAGGCTGGTCGACGATGTTGAACACCTGCTCGAAGCCCATGGACTGCAGCAGACGGGTGATGTCTTCGTGGGTGGTGACGACGGTCGGCAGCAGGCCGACCTGTTGCCGCGACAGGATCGACAGCTTGGCCAGCAGGCCCAGGGTGGTGCTGTCGATGCTGCGGGTTTCGGTCAAATCGATCACGATCGCGTTGAAATTCTTCGCGGTGAAGATTTTCTCTATAGTCGCATCCAACGCCGAACACAGGGTCAGGCGAACTTCACCGACGAACTTGAGGACGAAGGTGCCGTCCTGCTCGGCGAACTGGATTCTACCAGTACTCATCAAAGATTCCTGCTCAACACCAACAGGGCGATATCATCCGGCATCTCCCCTAGCGTGGCCAATCCAAAAACCTGCCGCAGCCCATCCAGGGTGCCGCCCGCAGCCTTGACCCGTTGGGGCAACGCCGCCTCTTTTTCTTTGAGTGTGGGTTCTGGCAAAAGGTCCAGAATACCGTCAGACATCAGCGTCAGGCTGAACGTCGGTGGCAGTTCCAGCACGTGGTCTTCGTAGGTGGCTTCGTTGAAGAGGCCCACCGGCAGGCCACGCCCTTCCAGATAACGAACACTGTCTGGCGTGTACAACACTGGCAACGGCAGATGACCGCCGATGCTATAGGTCAACAAACCGGTCTCCTCGTCGATGACTCCACCGACCATTGTGACGTGTTTACCCAGCTTACAACTGATCAGGCCCCGGTTGATATGACCAAGAACCTCTGAAGGCTTGAATTCCGGCAAGGTGCCGCTGCGCCGGGACTCGAACAGCAAGCGCGTGGTCATGAACTTCAACAGCACGGTGACGAAGGCTGAAGAGGCGCCATGACCGGAAACGTCCGCCAGGTAAAAGGCTACCCGGCGCTCGTCGACCCGGAAGTAGTCGACGAAATCACCCGACAGGTACAGCGACGGGATGATCTGGTGAGCAAATTTGAACTCGTTGATGGTCCAGGGGCTGACCGGCAGCATGTTCATCTGCACCTGGCGACCGGCGTTCTGGTCCTCCTGGAGCAGGTTCAGGCTGGCTTCGAGCTCGCGATTGGCCTTCTCCAGCTTCTCGCGGTAGCGCTGGTTCTCCAGCAACAGGCGCGCACGATCCAGGGCCCGGCGCACAGAGTGCTCGAGCACGGCCAGATCTTCGAGAGGCTTGATCAGGTAGTCCGCTGCGCCCAGGCGCAGGGCTTCGACCGCGTCGTTCATCACGCCCGCACCCGAAACCACAATCACCGGCGTTTGCGGCGACAACCCGGTCACCTGGCGAATGAGTTCGAGTCCGCCCATCTGCGGCATGCGCAGATCGCAGATGACCAGGTCGGGCTTGTCTTGCTCGAATACCTGAAGGCCCTGCTGGCCATTGCTGGCCTGCAAGACACTGAAACCACTGTCTTCCAAATAGGCGGCGAGGCTCGCGCGCACTACTTCGTCATCATCGATTATCAGCAGCGTGGCACTGGTTTTTGGCATGTGGGCAAACGGCGCCAGAATTAGGTTGGCGTAGCAGGCGGGGACTTTGGCCCGGCGCTGACTACTGGATTCGCTTTCTAGCCTCTCTGTCGCACCGCTATCGGGCATTTGCCCTACACACTTGTACACCAGAGGTGCCCTTCTAAGGCGCAGACGGTACTCCCATCCGCGGGGCGTTTCAAGCTCACACCGATGGTCGCTTGACGTCTTTATTTGTCAAATCACCGAGAGTTATAAGAACAGGCAGATCCGTAACCCAATGGAAGGTTCGAACCCACGAGTCAAACCGGCCGGGACTACAGTGAAAAGCGTGATTACATCCGCATGCGGGTCTTCACAGACAAAAAAGGCGGCCTGTTGATGGCCGCCTTTTTCAGTTTACCGGTCGAGATCAGAAATCGTCTTCAACCTGACCGTCTTTCACCTTGAACTCACGGTTCTGCAAGTACGCATTGCGGATGAAGGTGTACTTGTCGCCGGTGATCAGCCTCTCGCTCGACAGCAGGTTGGCGCGGGTATCGACGACATCCAGGGCAAAGAACGAGTTACGCACCGGAATGTCGTTTACGTAACGATAAGCGCCGGTGTAGCTGTCGACGTACCTGGACGGTGCATCACGCAAGGTGCTTGGCCCCAGGAATGGCAGCATCAAGTAAGGGCCGCTGCCGACCCCCCAGTAACCCAGCGTCTGACCGAAGTCTTCGTCATTGCGCTGCAGGCCCATTCTGGTGCCGACATCGATGACGCCCAGCAAGCCGAAGGTGGTGTTGAAAATGATTCGTGCGCTATCAACACCTGCGGCGCGAGGTTTGGCCTGCAGGATATCGTTGGCCAGGTTGCGCACATCGCCGATGTTGCGAAAGAAGTTGTGAACGCCGTCTTCGACAAACTGTGGCGTTACGTACTGGTAGCCCTGGGCCAGGGGTTTGAGCGCATAGGTGTCGATCAGGTCGTTGAACTTGTAAATCGGGCGGTTGACGCTTTCCCAAGGATCATCTTCCGTGGCTGCCTGGGCAACGAACGGAACCAGCATCGCACTGGCGCATACACAAATCCTGGCTAGATGATTGCTCCAGCGCATAGAAAAAACTCCTTGGTTTGTACTGGCTCGGGCACTTGGCCCGGGCAATAAGTTGCCAAGTATAAGACGTAAACGCTGTTTAAGGCACTTTGCACCAAATCCACATCGAAGGAATCGTGCAAAATGCGAGCGATTCACGTCCATGTCACTCAACTGTCACCGTCGCCCGCTAGCCTTCAGGCTATTTCAGGGACGTCCACATGCCGCTCGCCGAAGCCTTGCCCCAAGCCGCACCCAGCCTGACCGCCGTACTGTTCGGTCTCAGTGGCTGCCTGGTGGATTTCGGCGCACACACGCACCGGCACGGCAGCCACTCGGCTGAACATGCCGAGGCCACACCCGGCGCACTGGATAGCCTGCGCAGCTTGCAGCGCCGGAAAATCCCCTGCGCCTGGCTCGATGAGCTGCCCCCTGCCCTGAGCCAACCCCTGGCCGCTGCGTTGCCTGAATGGATCAAGCAATCGCAACATCTAGCAACAAATACCCCATGGCCCGCCCCGAACGCCTGCTGGCAAGCCTTGATGACCCTGAATGTCGAGCGACTCGACGGCTGCGTACTGGTGAGCGGCGAACCCCGCCTGCTGCAAGCGGGGCTCAATGCCGGGTTGTGGACCATCGGCCTGGCGTCCTGCGGCTCGCTGTGCGGATTGACGCCTCAGGAATGGCAAGCGCTGACCCCGCAGGGGCGCGACATCAAACGCGCCAGGGCGACGATGCAACTGTTCGGCCTGGGCGTGCATTCGGTGATTGACCACCTCGGTGAACTCGACACCTGCCTGGCCGATATCAGCTTGCGTCGGCTCAAGGGCGAAAAGCCCTGACCGAGATCATGCAGGTTGCGCGCGAGTGGATTAATCTAAAGGTCAGGCATCGACCTTTGGCCTTCGGTCATGGTCTATGCCAGTGCCTATCGATTAAAGAAGGAAGAACGCCATGCCCGCCCGCGAACTGCAAGAACAGCTCAATGCCCTGCGCGAGCAATTGGAACAGAATCCTCCGCTTTCCGAAGCCGAGCGCGCTGACCTGCACGCGCTGATGGAACAGATCGAACTTGAACTTGAGCTGGAAACCAAAACCCAGGGATCCAGCCTCGCCGATGGCGTCAACCTGGCCGTGGAACGCTTCGAACTCGAACACCCTACCCTTGCCGGCACCCTGCGCAACATCGGGCAGGCCTTGGCCAACATGGGGATCTGAACCCGACAATGCCTTTGTAGGAGCGAGCTTGCTCGCGATGGAGTGTCAGCTACCTTGGCGTCTACTGACACACCATCGCGAGCAAGCTCGCTCCTACAATTGGATCTTTATTGACGGACCAGGCGATGGTTCGGCAGCTGCACCTCTTCGGTGCTGCGGTACGGGTTGATATCCAGCCCGCCACGGCGCACATAACGCGCATACACCGTCAGTTTCTCCGGCTTGAGCAACCGCTGCAGGTCGAGGAAGATCCGCTCTACACACTGCTCATGGAAGTCCGAGTGCTGGCGGAAGCTGACGATGTATTCGAGCAGACTCGCGTGATCCAGCGCCGCGCCACGGTACTCCACCGCCACGCTGCCCCAGTCCGGCTGGCTGGTGACCGGGCAGTTGGACTTGAGCAAATGGCTGTGCACGCTCTCCTCGACAATGCGCGAATCATCGCAACGCAGCAGTTCCGGCCGTGGATGCTCGTAGTTGCTGACGCTGATATCCAGCTCATCGATGCACACGCCCGGCAAGGCCACGACGCCTTCGCTCTCGACATCCTTGAGACTGCGAATGCGCACGCCCACCGGCTTGCCGGCAGCCGCCGACAAATCCTTGACCAACGTCGCCTCAAGGCTCGCGGTATCGGCAAACGGCGTCTGGTTCAGGGAGTTGAGGTACAGCTTGAACGACTTCGACTCGATGATGTTCGGCGAATCCGCCGGAATGCTGAATTCGCCGATCGCCACCACCGGCTTGCCCGACGGCAGCAGCCAGGACAGCTCGAAGCAGTTCCAGAAGTCCACGCCTTTATACGGCAGGGTTTCAGCCGTCAGGCCCAGTTCCGCCCACTTCGCGGTGCGCGGGATCGGGAACAGCAAGGACGGCGTGTAGGTGGCGATGTATTCGCTGGACTTGCCCAGCGGCGAGTGTTCGGCTGCGGGATGCATGGCGGAAACCTGACTGAAGAATCAGTGGATTCTATCAGCCTTTGCTCCCGCCTTTGAGTGCTTACTGACTGACAGTCAGTTTGCCGACCATGCCAGCCTCGTAATGACCGGGGATGTTGCAGGCAAATTCGAGGCTGGTGGCCTTGCTGAAGGTCCAGGTCAGCTCGGCGGTCTTGCCCGGCTCCACCAGCACGCTGTTCGGGTCGTCATGCTTCATGCCGTGGTCCATCGAACCGTGATCCATGCCGGCCATGTTGCCGTGGTCCATGGCCTTCATGCCGGTGGGTGTCAGCATGCCGCTCTGTTGCATCTGCAACATTTCCTGCTGGTGTCTGGCGTGCATCGCCGCATCCCCCAGGTTGAACTCATGCAACAACTGGCCTTTATTGACCAGCACGAAGCGCACGGTTTCCCCGGCCTTGATGTCGATGGCCTGCGGCGTGAATGACATGTCCTCCATCACCACCTCGATGCTGCGGGTCGCCTTGGCCGCCGGGGCCGGCTGACCGAAATCGTAGCTATGCCCGGCGTCCGCCCACACCGGTGAACTCAGCGCCAGCAAACACAGGATGTGCGCCACGGACTTGCGTAAAAACATCGTCATACTCCAACAAGATAAGGCTCAGCATGGGGAAAACTCTAAACTGCTGCCACTGCCCGCAACCTGACAGCCAGATTACAACTTTGTCAGGTTGACCTGTATGAACGCTGCCCACGGTATAAAGCGTTCGTTCCATCTGCCAAGAGCTGCCCATGAAACTGCTGATCGTCGAAGACCAACCGAAAACCGGCCATTACCTGCGCCAGGGCCTGGCCGAGGCCGGGTTCAACACGGAACTGGTGGCCGACGGCAACACCGGCCAGCAATTGGCCCTCAGCGGCGAATATGCCCTGCTGATTCTCGATGTGATGCTGCCCGGTCGTGACGGCTGGCAGATTCTGCAAGCGGTGCGCAGCGCTGGCCTGGACACGCCGGTACTTTTTCTGACAGCACGTGACGCCGTGGAGGACAGGGTTCACGGCCTCGAACTGGGCGCCGATGACTATCTGGTCAAGCCGTTTGCCTTCTCCGAATTGCTGGCGCGAGTGCGCAGCCTGTTGCGTCGCGGCAGTGCCACGCCGCAGGAGACCAGCCTGCAACTGGCCGATTTGCGCCTGGACCTGATCCGTCGCCGGGTCGAACGCAGCGGCCAGCGTATCGACCTGACCGCCAAGGAGTTCGCACTGCTGGAAATGCTCCTGCGCCGCCAGGGTGAAGTCCTGCCCAAGTCGCTGATTGCGTCCCAGGTGTGGGACATGAATTTCGACAGCGACACCAATGTCATCGAGGTGGCGATCCGTCGTCTGCGCCTGAAGATCGACGATGAATTCCCCAACAAACTGATCCACACCGTGCGCGGCATGGGTTACGTCCTCGAAGAGCGCCCCGCCTGATGCGCCGGCTGTCCTTGAGCAGCCGCCTGGCGCTGTTGTTTGCCGCCTGCACCGCCGTGGTGTCGTTGTTCGCCGGAGTGCTGTTCAGCCGCGCCAGCGAGGCGCACTTCATTGAGCTCGACCAGCAACTGCTGGACGGCAAACTGATTGGCTTGCGTCGGGCCTTGCACGACTTCCAGTCGAGTGACAGCGAAACGAAGCTGGCGGAGGAATTGAGCCGGCAGGCTGGCCTGCCCCTGCGAATCACCGGCAGCGACGGCCAGCGCTGGTATGACAGCTCGACCAACATTCCCCAGGTATTGCCGCGCCAGCCCGGATTGTCGACGGTAAGCCATGACGGCATGGATTACCGCGTCCTGAATGCACCGCTTTTCGCGGACAAACCCGAGTCACCGCAACTGACCTTGCTGCTGGACATCACCCACCACCAGCACTTCCTGCAACGCATGCAGCATTTGATCTGGCTGACCGTCGGCCTGTCGGCCCTGGCTACCGCCCTGCTGGGCGCCTGGGCGGCACGCAGCGGCTTGCGCCCGCTGCGGCGGATCAGTGCGGTGGCCAGCGGTGTTTCCGCGCAATCGCTGAACGCGCGGTTGCCTGAAGAAAACATGCCGCCGGAACTGGCGGAAATGGCCCACAACTTCAACGCCATGCTCGGACGCCTCGACGACTCGTTTCAGCGCCTGTCCGCGTTCTCCGCCGACATTGCCCATGAACTGCGCACGCCATTGTCGAACCTGCTGACCCACACCCAGGTCACCCTCACCCGCCCGCGCCCCCTCGAGGACTATCGCGAGGCCCTGCACAGCAACCTCGAAGAATTGCAATGGATGGCGCAACTGGTCAATGACATGCTCTATCTGGCCAAGGCTGACCATGGGTTGTTGATGCCCAAACGCGAGCCTTTGGAGCTGGGACAGGAAGCGGATCTGCTGCTGGAGTTTTTTGCGCCGCTGGCCGAAGACGCCCGGGTCACGCTCACCCGCGAAGGGCTGGGCCGCATGGAGGGTGATCGCAGCATGTTGCGGCGGGCGTTGTCGAACCTGCTGGACAACGCACTGCGCTTCACCCCGGCCGAGGGCGAGGTTCGGGTGCGAATCGTCGATCAGCCAAAAGAACTGCGCCTGACCGTTGAAAACACGGGCCTACAGATTTCAGAAGATCTATTGCCGCGCCTGTTTGACCGGTTTTACCGGGCCGATCCTGCGCGTCGTGAAGGCAGCAGCGAACATGCGGGACTGGGACTGGCGATCACCCAGTCGATCATCCGTGCCCATGGCGGGCAGATTCGCTGTGAATCGGAGAAGGGGTGGACGCGGTTTGTGATCGAGTTGCCAAGGGGGGATTGAGGCCGGCAGTTCCGGCCTCATCGCGAGCAAGCTCGCTCCCACAGTTGACCGAGTTGACTCAGATCTAATGTGAGAGCGAGCTTGCTCGCTCCCACTGTTGACCGAGTTGACTCAGATCTAATGTGGGAGCGAGCTTGCTCGCGATGGCGGTGTGACGGGTTACGAATACCGAAGAGCGTAAGCCGGCTCGATCTTCGCCGCCCGCCATGCCGGGTAAACCGTGGCCAGGAAGCTCATGACGAAGCCCGCCGTGCAGATCAGCGCCACATCCGCGCCTTGCAGCTCGGACGGCAGGTTGCTGACGAAATACACGTCGGAACTGAAGATATGCTGCCCGCTGACCCGCTCGATCCAGCCCACGATCTGGCTGACGTTCAGCGCGGCAATCACGCCTAACACACCGCCAATCAGGGTGCCGACGATGCCGATCACCGTGCCCTGCACCATGAAGATCGCCATGATCTGCCGTGGCGTGGCGCCGATGGTGCGCAGGATCGCGATGTCCGCGCCCTTGTCGTTCACCACCATGATCAGGGTCGCGATGATGTTGAACGCCGCCACCGCGACGATCATCAGCAACAGCAGGCCGATCATGGTTTTTTCCATTTTCATTGCGCTGAACAGGCTGCCCTGGGTGTGGGTCCAGTCGTCAGCCTTGTAGGCGGCGCCCAGCCCCGTGGCGATGTCGCTCGACACTTGCGGCGCGGCATACAGGTCCTTCACCGCCAGGCGCACGCTCTGCACCTGATTCGGCTCCCAGTGCTGCATCTGCGCGGCATCGGCCATGTGGATCAGCGCCATGGTGCCGTCCAGCTCCGCACCGACCTTGAACACGCCGACCACATTCAGCCGCTGCATGCGCGGGGTAATGCCGCCCGGCGCATTGCTGACTTCCGGCACGATCAGGGTGATCTTGTCGCCGACGTTCAAGCGGAAGCGGCGCGCCGTGATCTCGCCGATCACCACGCCGAATTCGCCCGGTTTCAGGGCTTCGAGACTGCCCTGGACGATGTGCTTGGCGACGATCGACACCTGGCCTTCCAGCGCCGGGTCGACACCGCTGACCTGGATTGGCTGCATCGTGCCCTTGTAGGACAGCATGCCCTCCATCTCGGTGAACGGCACTGCCGCCGTCACTTCCGGGTTTTTCATCGCCGCCGCTGCCACGGGTTTCCAGTCATCAATCGGATTGACGCCGACGATGGTGGCGTGCGGCACCATGCCGAGGATGCGCGAGCTCATTTCGCGCTGGAAGCCGTTCATCACCGACAGCACCACGATCATCGCCAGAACGCCGAGGGCGAGGCCGATCATCGACGTCATCGAGATGAAGGAAACAAAGCGATTGCGGCGCTTGGCGCGGGTATAGCGCGTGCCGATAAAGATCGATAACGGTCTGAACATTCGCTGGGGCACCGTATGGAAATAATAGACCCGACGCCTTTCCAGACATCGGGTTTCAGCCAATCAGATGGGAGTGAGACAGCCTTCCTGCAGGTGCAGGACGCGGTCCATCTGGCGGGCCAGGTTCATGTCGTGGGTCACCACCAGGAACGCCGTGCGCATCGAGGTGCTGAGTTCCAGCATCAAGTCCTGAATGCCCTGGGCGGTGTGGGAGTCGAGGTTGCCGGTTGGCTCGTCGAGCATCACCAGGCCCGGTGTGTTCACCAGGGCGCGGGCGATGGCCACGCGCTGACGCTCACCACCGGACAATTCGGCCGGCTTGTGCTCCAGGCGATGGCCCAGCCCTACCCGCTCCAGCAACGCCGTGGCACGCTGGCGCGCTTCGGGGATCGCGGTCTTGCCGATCAGCAGCGGCATGCAGACGTTTTCCAGCGCGGTGAATTCCGGCAGCAGGTGGTGGAACTGGTACACGAAGCCGAGGGCGCGGTTACGCAGCAGGCCGCGTTTCTTCTCGCTCAACGCCGACAGTTCCTCGCCGTCGAGCCAGACGCTGCCCTTGGTCGGCGTATCGAGGCCGCCCAGCAGATTGAGCAAGGTACTTTTGCCCGAGCCCGACTTGCCGACGATCGCCACGCGCTCGCCCGGGTGCAACTCCAGTTGCAGGTCGGCCAACACTTCCACCGACTCCGGACCTTCCTCGTAGGACTTGCCCAGGCTGCGGCAGCTCAAGATTGCTTTATCACTCATGCCCGACTCACTCATAACGTAGCGCCTCCGCAGGCTGGGTGCGCGCGGCACGCCAGGCTGGATACAGGGTGGCGAGGAAACTCAGGACCAACGCCGCAGAGCAGACCATCACCACGTCCTGGCTCTGCACTTGCGATGGCAGGTAATCGATGAAGTACACGTCGGCGTTGAGGAACTTGTGGCCGATCAGGCCTTCGAGGGCCGAGATCGCGGCACTGACATTCAGCGCGGCGAAGATCCCGACCACCGCGCCGATCGCGGTACCGACCACGCCAATGACCGTGCCTTGCACCATGAACGTGCGCATGATCGTGCCCGGCGTGGCGCCCAAGGTGCGCAGGATCGCGATGTCGCCCTTCTTGTCGTTCACCACCATCACCAGCGTGGAAATGATGTTGAACGCCGCGACCGCGACAATCAGCAGCAGCAACAGGCCGATCATGGCTTTTTCCATGCGGATCGCCTGGTACAGGTTGCCGTGGGTGCGGGTCCAGTCGCGGGCGTAGTAGCGGTCTTCACCGAGATCGCGGGCGATGCTCCACGCGGTGCGCGGTGCCTGGAACAGGTCGTCGAACTTCAGGCGCAGGCCCTGGACCTGATCCGGTTTCCAGCGGTGCAGCCGGGCCAGATCCTGCAGGTTGGTGACGCCCAGATAACCATCGAGCTCGCCGGCGCCGACATGGAAAATGCCGACCACGGTAAAGCGCTTCATGCGCGGGAACATCCCGGCCGGGGTCACGGTGACCTCCGGTGCGACGAAGGTCAGCTTGTCGCCGATCGCGGCTCCGAGCTTGGTCGCAGCCTTGTCGCCGATGACGATGCCAAACTCGCCCGGCACCAGATCGTCGAGTTTTCCCTGGGTCATGAAGTGATCGATGATCGACACCTGACGCTCTTGCGCCGGGTCGATGGCATTGAGCAGGACTTTCGAGACCTTGCCGTTATTGGTCAGCAAGCCCTGCATTTGCGTAAACGGCGCCACGGCCGCCACCTGCGGGTTCTGCTTGACCTTGGCCGCCAGGCTTTGCCAATCGCTGATCGGCTCGCCGGACTCGATGGTCGCGTGGGGCACCATGCCCAGCACGCGGGTGCGCATCTCATGATCGAAGCCGTTCATCACCGAGAGCACCACGATCATCACGACCACGCCAAGGGCGAGCCCGATCATCGAAGTCAGGGAAATGAATGACACAAAATGATTGCGACGCTTTGCACGGGTGTAACGCGTGCCGATAAATACGAAGAGAGGTCTGAACATGTCGGGGCTTGTTCGGAGGGAAAAGGAACGTCCTTGTGGCGGGGGTCGATAACCAGCTTTACACTCAGACCACCGCCGCTACCATGGGTTCGCCATGTCGACATTAGATGAAGAAGATCGCCGCGAATACTACCGTATCGAGGATACGATCGCACTGGAAATTCGGCCCCTGTCCGCTCGCGAAGCCGCAGGCCAAGAAGTGTTGCAGGATGCTTCCCCGCTCTTCAACTTGCTCAGCGAACTGCACCTGAGCGAATTCGAGTCGCAACACCTGTTGCGCCAGATCAGCGAACGCGACCGCACGACAGCCGCATTCCTCAAATCCCAGAACAAACGCATCGATTTGCTGAGTCAGGTCGTCGCTCTGACAGTGCTCGGGCAGATCGGCGAACCGCGGCCGGTGATCATTTCCGAAGGCGGCATCGACTTTCAGCATCCACATCCCATCGCCGCCGGCGCACGCCTGTCGGTCAAGCTGGTGCTGATGCCGCAAGCCCTGGGCCTGCAGCTGCGCGCTCGCGTCACCCACTGCGACCGCAGGGGCGATGGCTATGACGTCGGCACCGAGTTCGAACACCCGACCGACGCCCAGCGCCAACTGCTGGCCCGCCACATCTTGCAAAAGCAGGCCCAGGAACGACGCCAGGCCCGCGAACAGCTCGAATCAGGCAATTAATTTAAGGAAGAACCGTGACCCTCATCTACGGCCATCGCGGCGCCAAGGGCGAAGCACCGGAAAACACCCTGACCAGCTTTCAGGAATGTCTCAAGCACGGCGTGCGTCGCTGTGAACTGGACCTGCACCTGTCCATGGACGGCGAGTTGATGGTCATCCACGACCCGACCCTCAAGCGCACCACGGACCGTCGCGGCAAGGTCGTCGAACACACGGCGGCCGAGCTGGTGACGTATGACGCACGCAAGGGCGGCCCGGACTGGATCAAGCCGTGCCCGATTCCGACGCTGGAAGAACTGTTCGAGAAATGCGACTTCGATCACTGGCAGTTGGAAGTCAAAAGCGCATCGAGGATGCGTGCCGCGACCACCGTGCTGGCGATTCGCGAAATGGTGCAACGTCATGGGCTGATGGACAAGGTGACCATCACCTCGAGTTCCCGTGAAGTGCTGAAGGCTGCGCTGGAACTGGTGCCGGACGTGTCCCGCGGGCTGGTCGCCGAGTATGCCTGGCTCGACCCGCTGAAGGTCGCGGCCAGCTATGGCTGTGAGATTCTGGCGCTGAACTGGACCCTGTGCACGCCGGAACGCCTGCAAAGGGCGCAGCGTCAGGGGCTGCATGTGTCGGTGTGGACCGTCAACGAGCCTGCGCTGATGCGCAGACTCGCCGACTTCGGCGTTGACAGCCTGATTACAGACTTTCCCGGTTTGGCCACCGCCACCCTCGAGAATTGCTGAAATCGGTCTCCCCGGCCGGCTCAGGCCACCGGCCGGAGCCGCTCAAAAAAGCCGGTTGAGGCCGTCGTACGCGGCTACCCGATAGGCTTCGGCCATGGTCGGGTAGTTGAACGTAGTGTTGACGAAATACTTCAGCGTGTTCAGTTCGCCCGGCTGGTTCATGATCGCCTGACCGATGTGCACGATCTCCGACGCCTGATAACCGAAGCAATGAACACCCAGCACTTCCAGGGTTTCACGGTGGAACAGGATCTTCAGCATGCCTTGCGGCTCGCCGGCGATCTGCGCCCGCGCCATGCTCTTGAAGAACGCCTTGCCCACTTCGTACGGCACCTTGGCCTGGGTCAGTTCCTGCTCGTTCTTGCCGATCGAGCTGATCTCCGGAATGGTGTAGATGCCCGTCGGCACGTCATTCACGAAACGCCAGCTGCCGTTATCGACGATGCTGCCAGCGGCCGAACGGCCCTGGTCATGGGCGGCACTGGCCAGGCTCGGCCAGCCAATCACGTCACCGGCACCGTAGATATTCGGCACGCAGGTGCGGTACGCCTCGTCGACTTCGATCTGGCCACGGCTGTTGACCTTCACGCCGATGTTTTCCAGACCCAACTGATCGGTGTTGCCGGTACGACCGTTGCACCAGAGCAAGGCGTCGGCCTTGATCTTCTTGCCGGACTTGAGGTGCAGGATCACGCCATTGTCCACGCCTTCAACGCGGTCGTAGTCTTCGTTGTGGCGAACCGTGATGTTGTTGTTGCTGAAGTGATAGCTCAACGCCTGGGAAATTTCCGAGTCGAGGAAGCTCAGCAGCTGACCACGGTTATCCACCAATTCAACCAATACACCCAGACCGCTGAAGATCGAGGCGTATTCGCAACCGATCACGCCGGCGCCGTAAACGATGAGTTTGCGCGGGGTGTGGCCGAGGCTGAGGATGGTGTCGCTATCGTAGATACGCGGGTGGTGGAAATCGATGTCCGCCGGGCGATAAGGGCGCGAACCGGTGGCGATGATGATGTGCTTGGCCACCAGTTTTTCGACCACGCCGTTGGCGCAGACCACTTCGATGGTTTGCTCGTCGGCGAAGCTGCCGGTGCCGAAGAACACGTCGACGCGGTTACGGGCGTAGTAGCCGGTACGCGAAGCGACTTGTTTGGAGATGACCTTCTCGGCGCTTTTCAACACGTCCGGGAACGAGAACCAGCGCGGCTCACCAATGGCCCGGAACATCGGGTTGGTGTTGAATTGCATGATCTGCCGCACCGAGTGACGCAGTGCCTTGGACGGGATGGTGCCCAAGTGAGTGCAGTTGCCGCCGACCTGGCGACGGCTATCGACCATCGCCACCTTGCGCCCTGCCTTGGCGGCGTTCATTGCCGCGCCTTCTCCCGCCGGGCCGGAACCCAACACCACCACGTCGTAGTTGTAGACAGCCATGCGTACTCCTCAGAACAGGCCGCGGCACCCTCGGCGCCTGCGGCTAAATCACGCCAATGCGTGGCATGAAGGAACAATTTGGGGCCAGTGCAGAACCCGGACACAGTCTATAGAAGCGTCAACGCCGCGCACATTAACCCTTGGTCGCGTCGTAGGCTACTTTTGCCTGCGCTACAACGCCAGTTTTCAATGCTCAAATCGCCGAAATCATTCGGTTTTTTCGCCACTGAGGCGTTCAAAAGCGTGACTGCTGCGTGTGACGAAACCTGTATCGGCACGAATCACAAAAAATGCGCCGATATCGTGCTTTTCTGCGTAGTCCCAACCGCGCTCCGGACCAAGAATCAACAACAGCGTCGATAAGCCATCGGCCATCAACGCTGAAGGATGAATCACCGTGACCGATGCCAGACGGTGTGAGATCGGCGCACCGGTGCGCGCATCGAAGGTGTGGGAAAAACGCTGGCCGTTCTGCTCGAAATAATTACGATAGTCGCCGGAAGTGGACAGGCCATAACCGTCGACAACAATGACGCGCTCGGCCACTTGCCGGTCATCCCGCGGTTCCTCCAGGGCGATGCGCCATGGCGAGCCGTCGGGCTTCTTGCCAGCGGCCTTGAGTTCTCCGGTGACTTCGACGAGGTAATCGTGGATGCCTTTTTCCTCGATCCTTGCAGCAATCGTGTCAACGGTGAAACCGGCGGCGATGCTGTTGAAATCGACCTCGACCGCGGCGTCCTTGCACAACTGGTCGCCCTCGATGCGCAAGTGTTCGTGACCGACCCGCTTGCGAGCTTCGGCCAGCGCTTCAGCGGTCGGAACTTTTTCCCCGCGGGCCTGCGGACCAAATCCCCAGAGGTTGAGCAACGGTTCCACCGTCAGATCGTAGGAACCTTCACTTTGCACTGACAGCTGCTCACCCACGCGGACCAATTCGAGGATCGACGCCGGCATTGCCTGACAACCGTTCACAGGCAACGCATTGAAGCGTTCTATGTCCGAGTCGCTGCGGTAGGTCGACATTTGCCGGTCAATGTCAGCGAGGATCTGCTCAACCTGGACACGGACCTCGTCCGGCGCCGGCAGGCCGGCGTGGCGCACATACTTGATCGAATAAGTGCTGCCCATGGTGGGACCGCCGAAGGTTTCCAGAGTGTCGCCATTGCCGCAACCAGACAACAGGACGATCAACACAAAGCACCATATCCGCCAGATCAACAAATCCTGCATCCCCCGAAGCCCCCCTGACACACCATCGAGGCTCGCCATTATGCGATAGAAACTGTGGGAGCTTGCTCGCGATGGCGGTCTGTCAGGCGACATCAATGTTGAATGTGATGGCCTCATCGCGGGCAAGCCCGCTCCCACAGGGTTATCAGGTGTACGCAACATCTGCGGGTATCCAAAAATCATTGTGGGAGCGAGCTTGCTCGCGATGAGGCCATCACATTCAACATCGATATTTCTGTCAGACCGCTATCGCGAGCAGGCTCGCTCCTACATTGGATGGCTGGCGTAATCACTACCGCGCAAACACCACCAAWCYCTGTRGGAGCGAGCCTGCTCGCGATGAGGCCATCACATTCAACATCGATATTTCTGTCAGACCGCTATCGCGAGCAGGCTCGCTCCTACATTGGATGGCTGGCGTAATCACTACCACGCAAACACCACCAATCCCTGTAGGAGCGAGCTCGCTCGCGATGGTCGTCAACGATAACGCATGCTTACCAGCTAAACGCAGCGCTCTTGGCTGCATCATCGGAACGCCGCCCGGAGCAAGCTCGCTCCTACTAAATACTTGACCGAACAGCAACGGCTGCAAACGGGGTCTTTTCATGGAGTCGCGGTATCGGTGACGCATTGTTTCAGTCGATCCGAATCCGTGCCACTGCCTTCGCTGCGATCAATGTCGCCGTTGGCATCAAGGTAGATGTGCGTATTGGACCATGTCGGGGTGATATTTACGCAGTGTCGGAGATCTTTATCGCTCCACCAAGAGATCTCCATGAAAAACTTCTCATCTGGAAACAAGAACCCATGATCCCGTGTGCTGCTGCCTGGAGGGAGGCCTCCTTTGTAAATCCGGTGTTGCACATTCCAGATGAACCGCAATTCGTCTTCGCCATTCTTGGAGTAATGAATCGTCGCGGCGGGCAGCACAATAATTTGCCAGAGGGCGATTAGCAGAAGAACCACCAATGGCAGCAATAGTGGTATCAACGGAATCAATAGCCACCGAATGTATCGCGACCGAGGTTTATTAGCAGGAATGGACACGGACTCCGTCTCCTAGATTCACCTTACAAGTTGTGCATCTCACTACTCTTCATGGGCTTGCGGTATCCGTGAAGCATTGCTTTAGTCGATGCGTATCCGTGCCACTGCCTTCGCTGTAATCAATGTCGCCATTGGCATTGAGGTAAATATGCGTATTGGGCCACCTAGGGGTTACGTTGACGCAATGTCGGAGCGCGCCATCGTTCCACCAGGAAATTTCCATGAAAAAATTCTCATCCGGAAACAGAAAGCCATAATCACGCGTACCGCCTCCGGGTTGCATACGCCCCTTGAAAATACGGTCCTGCACGTTCCATATGTATTTAAGTTCGCCACGAGCATCTTCGGAGTAGTGAACAGTCACAGTAGGTAACGCAATATCCCAATGAGTGATGGCCAAAAACACAACTGAAATCCACAACCACCTTCTATACCTTGGACCTGTTTTACGTACAGGTGTGAACACGATCTCCATCCCCTCAGCTTTATGAAGTAATTGCCGACACCTTATTCACGATCATCCATGGATATCCCGCTCTGTGGGTATTACTTGGCCCATCTCACACCGATACTGATCGTCAACTATGGCACACATCAAGGTTTCGCCAAGTCCCACTGGCACTCCTTCAACTGATCCACGTCAGTACCGCTCCCCTCCCACATATCAATATTGCCGTCGGAGTCGAGGAATATATGCGTATTTGGCCACTTAGGTTTAATGCTGATGCAGTGCCAACGCCCGTTCTCGGCTGCCCAAGAAAACTCCATGAAAAATTCGGCATCCGGAGATAGATATCCGTGGTCACTGGTGGCACCTCCTGGGGACATCCGCCCCCTGTATATCCGGTCTTGAACGTTCCAGGTGTACCGCAATCCGTGCTCGGCATCTTTGGAATAATTGACGGTTGCACTGGGTAGAACATAAACATTCCAGAGGGCCATCAACTGCAATACCAACAGTGGCAGCAGCAGTGGTAAAAACGGAATCCATAGCCACCGTAAGTAACGAGATCGGGGGTTATTTACAGACGTGGACACGGACTCCATCTCCCCAGTTCTCTGGTGGAACTGCCAGCACCTTATTCATGATCATCTGCGCTGATATCCCGCCTTCAGGGTGCTGATGGGCGAGCTTTATACCGATGCTTATCGACACTCTATCAGCTACATCATCCCATGATCGCAATTCAGTCCAAGGGCTAGCTGTAGGACGAGGGCCAAGGAGCTCTCTATCCTCTTTGGGCGTTGTACGTAACTCTTCGGCTTTGCGCAGGGTATCTGAGGCGATTTGCTCGGCCCCTGCTCCGTCTAGCAGTAAGCTTTCTGAAAGTCCACCTATGATTCCGACATAACCGTAGTGGATGTTCGACCAAATGTCGTAGTAGTAGAGATACTTCCCTTGCTTGTGTCGTACCCCAGGAAACAGCTCCCGAAGTTTCGGCTTGTGATCCCACTCCATGTTTTGACCCACTTGTTTAGTCCAGATCGCCATCGCCTCAAGCTTCTTCGTCCATGCAATTCCGTTGAAATTTGGTGGTCCAGCCAGTCTGGCGTACCAGGGTAACGCCCGAAATTTCCTGGCTTGCGCGCCGCTGTCGTAGCTCATCAGCTCTTTCATTTTCAACACGGACGGATGCTTGATGTTCCTGTTCATCTCACCTGCAATGTAGCTGGCAAGCTCTTCCATCTGGTCTGGATGGTTACAGGCTTCGCTTCCACCAAGGTCGCCGGGTGGTGCAGAGATTTTATCTGCCCGCTTCAGATCAACCACCTGAGGCTTGGCTGTAAAGCTGTTTTCAGCCGGAGCCGCCGATGAGCCCGCAGCCCTGGTAGCCGGCTGCGCAGGGCTTGCGTTGCTTTGATACGTGGCCGTCATTACGGAGGGGATCAGCCGAGCTTTACAGGGGCAATTACTGTAACTGTCCAGCGTACCAGCCATGGGCTTTCCATGACTGATCATGTGCGAAATGCCACCGACGATCCGATACGTCTTCCCGTCTTTTCCACACGTGACTCGATCACCATCGCAGGCGTGGGCAACGCCATACATCATGATCCGGGTGTCACCATCCAGAACTTTGCCACCACAAGTGGTTCGGTCATTCAGACCGATGAAATGTCCTTCTTTCATTGAGTTTTTTCTCCGTTACTTCCGGCCGAGTGCAGAAAGTTTTCGACCATCAGCTGCGTGAGCATTTAAGCAACGCAGCACTGAGACAGCTTTGGACAGCGCCAGACTTCGCCACTCAGTCCGCGACCGATGACAAAAAATCCTCGCCCATCGACACACCTTCGCGCGCAATAAACACGTAGCCGCCTTGCGGTGTATTGATGATTTCGTCGCCATTGCTGAGCACGCTGCCGACCAGCGCCACATCATTGTTGTCTTGCCCTGCGCCGGTGATGATTTGCGCTGTACTGCCATCGGCATACAGGACGTAGTCGCCTGTTCGCGCTACGCGCACCGACCGTCCATTTTCCAACTTGAACTCCAGCGGCTCTGTCCCTTGCTGGATCACCCCGCCGTTACGGGTCTGGCTGCCCTCGGTTGCGCACCGGAAGATGGCGATAGCAGGATGAGTGTCGATGTAAGCCTGCTGTTGACGCACAACCACTTGGGCGTGCTCATGGAATTGCGCAATTTGCTGCTCAGTGAAGTGTGGATTGTCCAGACTGCGCAGATACTCTGGGGAAACATCGTTGGTATACAAAGGCTGCAAGGGTGCATTCATTTCAAAATCCTTATCCTTGGAAGGGTGTTCAGAAATAATGCGGCGGACGCTAACAGCGGCGCGACTCTCACGGCAGGGTCAAAAGAATGGTTCAGAAATTTCGCCAAAAGAAACGATCCTTTTCCTACAGGATTGTTTCTAAAGCGTATTTATTGCGGAGCGCACAAACAAAAACGCCCCAACCAAGGTCGGGGCGCTTCATGTGCCGCTAAAGGCTTAGCGCGGGAATGCTGGCGGGTTTACACCGGCCATGTCTTCCATCACGCGAACCACCTGGCAGCTGTAACCGAATTCGTTGTCGTACCAGACGTACAGAACAACGCGGTTATCCTGGGTGATGGTCGCTTCCGCGTCCACTACGCCTGCGTGGCGCGAGCCAACGAAGTCGGTGGAAACCACTTCCTGGGAGCTCACGTAGTCGATCTGCTTGTGCAGATCCGAGTGCATGGCCATCTGGCGCAGGTACTCGTTGATCTCTTCGCGAGTGGTGGCCTTTTCCAGGTTCAGGTTCAGGATGGCCATCGACACGTTCGGCGTAGGAACGCGAATCGCGTTGCCGGTCAGCTTGCCCTTGAGCACTGGCAGCGCCTTGGCGGCTGCGGTGGCGGCACCGGTCTCGGTGATTACCATGTTCAGCGGCGCGGCGCGGCCACGACGGCTGCCCTTGTGGAAGTTGTCGATCAGGTTCTGGTCGTTGGTGAACGAGTGAACGGTTTCGACGTGGCCGTTGATGATGCCGTACTTGTCGTTGACTGCCTTGAGCACCGGCACAATGGCGTTGGTGGTGCAGGAAGCCGCCGAGATGATCTTGTCGTCAGGGCTGATATCGCCATGGTTGATGCCATGCACGATGTTCTTCAGCGCGCCCTTGCCAGGTGCGGTGAGGATCACGCGGGCAGCGCCCGGGCAGGCCAGGTGCTGGCCCAGACCGTCAGCGTCACGCCATACACCGGTGTTGTCGACGATCAGAGCGTTTTCGATGCCGTACTGGGTGTAGTCGACTTCGGCCGGGCTCTTGGCGTAGATCACCTGGATCAGGTTGCCGTTGGCGGTGATGGTGTTGTTGGCTTCATCGATGGTGATGGTGCCATCGAACGGGCCATGGACCGAGTCGCGGCGCAGCAGGCTGGCACGCTTGACCAGGTCGTTCTCGGCGCCCTTGCGGACAACGATGGCGCGCAGGCGCAGGCCGTCGCCACCACCGGTTTTCTCGATCAGGATGCGCGCCAGCAGACGGCCGATACGACCGAAGCCGTAGAGGACAACGTCGGTGCCTTTGCGGGCGGATACGTTTTGCTGGCCAACCACGTCAGCCAGTTCTTCACGGACGAACTGCTCGGCAGTACGGCCATTGCCTTCGGCCTTGAATTTGGCCGCCAGCTTGCCCAGGTCCACCGAAGCGGCGCCGAGCTTGAGCTCGCTCATCGCCTTGATCAGCGGGAATGTTTCGTGGACGGACAGCTCGCTTTCGTCGGACTGACGGTGACGAGCAAAGCGGTGAGCTTTGAGAATCGCAATGACTGAACGATTGATCAGGCTGCGGCCATAGATCGAGCTCACCACGTTGTTATTGCGGTAGAGCTGACCGATAAGCGGAATCATCGCTTCTGCGAGTGCTTCACGGTCGATCCATTCACCAAGACACTGGTCGGGCTTCTGAGTCACGGGAACCTTCCACATGTAGGGGCAGAAAAAAGGGGCTACATTATGCCGCCGAGTGACCGCCGTAGCAATGCGCGCCCGTCGTGCTTTACGTAACAAATCGTCGTTCAAAAAACTTACGCATCGCGCCAGCCCAATAAAACCGGGGCTTGCAGCGCAGTCAATTTTTTGGAGGTC
This sequence comes from Pseudomonas sp. 05L36, assembly GCF_056398125.1. Taxonomy (NCBI): domain Bacteria; kingdom Pseudomonadati; phylum Pseudomonadota; class Gammaproteobacteria; order Pseudomonadales; family Pseudomonadaceae; genus Pseudomonas; species Pseudomonas sp. 05L36. Next base: position 49,784 of record NZ_JBFTOU010000018.1, read on the forward strand.
ACGCCTCGTTATCCGTAACCCTCCGTAACACTCGTTGTTTTTGCCACTACATATTCAGTAATTTCTGGCAAAAAACCGCCGAATTTTGTCTTTACCACTACATTTCACCAAACCCGTGCTTTAGACGCAGTCAGCAACTGACAGGCGGCATCGTAGACCGCTACAATTACCGACTTTGTCGCAACGCTTGGAGCTCAACCTTCCGTGCCCGTTCTGCGTCTACCGCTTCTCCCTGCCGCGGCAGGTAAACAGCACTGGGGCAACCTGCCCGGTGCCGCCCTGAGCCTGGCCATTGCCGAGGCCGCCAGCGCTGCCAAGCGCTTTACCCTGCTGCTGACCGCCGACAGCCAAAGTGCCGAACGGCTGGAACAGGAGCTGGGCTTCTTCGCCCCGGATTTGCCCGTATTGCACTTTCCCGACTGGGAAACCCTGCCCTACGACCTGTTCTCACCGCACCAGGACATCATTTCCCAGCGCATCGCCAGCCTGTACCGGCTGCCGGAGCTGAGCCATGGCGTGCTGGTGGTGCCGATCACGACCGCCCTGCACCGCCTCGCGCCGACCAGATTCCTGCTCGGCAGCAGCCTGGTGCTGGATATCGGCCAGAAACTCGACGTCGAGCAAATGCGCACCCGCCTCGAGGCCACCGGCTATCGCTACGTCGATACCGTGTACGAGCATGGCGAGTTCACCGTTCGCGGTTCGCTGATCGATCTGTTCCCGATGGGCAGCAAGCTGCCGTATCGCATCGATCTGTTCGACGACGAAATCGAAACCCTGCGCACCTTCGACCCGGAGAACCAGCGCTCCATCGACAAAGTCGACTCGGTCAAGCTGTTGCCGGCCAAGGAGTTTCCGCTACAGAAAGAAGCGGTCACCCGCTTCAAGGCGCGGTTTCGCGAGCGTTTTGACGTCGACTTCCGCCGCTGCCCGATCTTTCAGGACCTGAGCAGCGGGATTACCCCGGCCGGTATCGAGTACTACCTGCCGCTGTTCTTCGAAGAAACCTCGACCCTGTTCGATTACTTGCCCCAGGACACGCAAGTGTTCTCGCTGCCCGGTATCGAACAGGCCGCGGAAAACTTCTGGAACGACGTGCGCAATCGCTATGAAGAACGCCGCGTCGACCCGTCCCGGCCTTTATTACCACCCGCCGAACTGTTCCTGCCGGTGGAAGACTGCTTCGCGCGCCTGAAGAACTGGCCGCGCGTGGTGGCCAGTCAACAGGACGTGGAAAGCGGTAGCGGTCGCGAGCGCTTCCCCGCTCGCGAGCTGCCGAACCTGGCCATCGAAGCCAAGGCCACCCAGCCAATGGCAGCGCTGGCCGAATTCCTCGACCAGTTCCCCGGTCGCGTGTTGTTCACCGCCGAATCCGCAGGCCGCCGCGAAGTGTTGCTGGAGCTGCTGGAACGTCTGAAGCTGCGACCGAAAACCGTCGACAGCTGGCCGGACTTTGTCGCCGGCAAGGATCGCCTGGCAATCACCATCGCCCCGCTCGACGAAGGCTTGCTGCTCGACGACCCGGCCCTGGCCCTCGTCGCGGAAAGCCCGCTGTTCGGCCAGCGCGTGATGCAGCGCCGTCGCCGCGAAAAGCGCGCCGATGCCAACAACGATGCCGTGATCAAGAACCTCACCGAGCTGCGCGAAGGTGCGCCGGTGGTGCACATCGATCACGGTGTCGGTCGCTACCTGGGCCTGGCAACCCTGGAAATCGATAGCCAGACCGCTGAATTCCTCGCCCTGGAGTACGCCGAAGGCGCCAAGCTTTACGTGCCGGTGGCCAACCTGCACCTGATCGCCCGCTACACCGGCAGCGACGACGCCCTGGCCCCGCTGCACCGCCTCGGTTCCGAGACCTGGCAGAAAGCCAAACGCAAAGCCGCCGAACAGGTGCGTGACGTGGCCGCCGAGTTGCTCGACATCTATGCCCGTCGTGCCGCCCGCGAAGGCTACGCTTTCGCCGATCCGAAAGCCGACTACGCCACCTTCAGCGCCGGCTTCCCGTTCGAAGAAACCCCGGACCAGCAAACCACCATCGAAGCGGTGCGCGAAGACATGCTCGCGCCCAAGCCAATGGATCGCCTGGTGTGCGGCGACGTCGGCTTCGGCAAGACTGAAGTGGCGATGCGTGCCGCGTTCATTGCAGTCCACGGTGGACGCCAGGTGGCGATCCTGGTGCCAACCACCCTGCTCGCCCAGCAGCATTACAACAGTTTCCGCGACCGCTTCGCCGACTGGCCGGTGACCGTGGAAGTGATGAGCCGCTTCAAGTCGGCCAAGGAAGTGAATGCGGCGGTCGCGGACCTGGCCGAAGGCAAGATCGACATCGTCATCGGCACGCACAAGTTGCTGCAGGACGACGTGAAGATCAAAAACCTCGGCCTGGTGATCATCGACGAAGAACACCGTTTCGGCGTACGCCAGAAAGAACAGCTCAAGGCGCTGCGCAGTGAAGTCGACATCCTGACCCTGACCGCTACGCCGATTCCGCGCACGCTGAACATGGCGGTGTCGGGCATGCGCGATCTGTCGATCATCGCCACGCCGCCGGCTCGTCGCCTGTCGGTACGCACCTTCGTCATGGAGCAGAACAAGAGCACGGTCAAAGAGGCCTTGCTGCGTGAGTTGCTGCGTGGCGGCCAGGTCTACTACCTGCACAACGACGTGAAGACCATCGAGAAATGCGCCGCCGACCTCGCCGAACTGGTACCGGAAGCACGGATCGCTATCGGTCATGGGCAGATGCGCGAACGCGATCTCGAACAGGTGATGAGCGACTTCTACCACAAGCGCTTCAACGTGCTGATCGCCTCGACCATCATCGAGACCGGCATCGACGTGCCGAGCGCCAACACCATCATCATCGAGCGTGCCGACAAGTTCGGCCTGGCACAGTTGCACCAGTTGCGCGGCCGGGTCGGACGCAGCCACCACCAGGCCTACGCCTACCTGCTGACGCCGCCACGCCAGCAAATCACCCCGGACGCGGAAAAGCGCCTGGAAGCGATTGCCAACACCCAGGACCTCGGCGCGGGCTTCGTGCTCGCCACCAACGACCTGGAAATCCGTGGCGCCGGCGAACTGCTCGGCGACGGCCAGAGCGGGCAGATCCAGGCCGTTGGCTTCACGCTGTACATGGAAATGCTCGAGCGCGCAGTGAAGTCGATCCGCAAGGGCGAGCAGCCGAACCTCGACCAACCGCTCGGCGGCGGTCCGGAGGTCAACCTGCGGGTTCCGGCGTTGATTCCCGAGGACTACCTGCCGGACGTTCACGCCCGCCTGATTCTCTACAAGCGCATCGCTTCGGCCACCGATGAGGACGGCCTCAAGGATTTGCAGGTGGAGATGATTGACCGTTTCGGCCTGTTGCCGGAACCGACCAAGAACCTGATCCGCATCACTGCATTGAAATTGCAGGCCGAGCAACTGGGCATCAAGAAAGTCGATGGCGGCCCCCAAGGCGGTCGCGTCGAGTTCGCCGCACAGACGCCGGTCGACCCGCTGACCCTGATCAAACTGATCCAGAGCCAGCCAAAACGCTACAAATTCGAAGGCGCCACGATGTTCAAGTTCATGGTTCCGATGGAGCGCCCGGAAGAGCGCTTCAATACTGTAGAGGCGCTGTTCGAGCGCCTCGTTCCGAAAACTGCTTGAAGGACGCCGCATGCGCCTGTTTCGCTCACTGACCTTGCTGACCCTGTTGATACCAGCACTGGTTGCACCCACGGCATTTGCCGATGACCTGTATCAGGTCGAAATGATTCTGGTCCGTCAAAACGCCGTGCCGGCGATTGTCAGCCGCGCCGCACCGGAAGACTGGGCCGCTGGCGCCCAACCCGTCAGCCCCGACAGCCTGCGTACACCAAGCCTGAATGGCGAGGTGGAAAAACTCACCAGCAGCGCCGACTACACGGTGTTGCTGCACAAGGCCTGGCAACAGACTCTCGGCGAAAACGCCAGCAAAGTGGCGATCAGCGACGGCAAGGAACAATATGGTCAGTTCCCGATCGAGGGCACGCTGAACATGACGCTGGGACGCTTTACCGACGTCGACGCCGATTTCTGGGTCAATCAGATCGATGCCAATGGCATGGTGACCGCCAGCGAGCGCCTGAAACAGGAAAGCCACACCAAAAACGGCCAGTTGAACTTCCTCGACAACGGCCACCTCGGCCTGCTGATCAAGATCACCTCGCTGACCGCTCCCGCACCCCGAGCAGCTCCCGAAGAAATTCCGGACTGATTCCCTATGTCCGCGACCCTGAGCAAACCCCTGGCACCATCCTGGGTCAGCCGATTCAAGGAACAGAGCCTGGAGCGTGGTCGCCGTTACGCGCTGGAGAATCGTGTCAGGATCGTCGAGGCCGGCGACGCCACGATCATTGCCGCCTGCGAAGGCTCTGGCAGTAACGTTTACCGTCAGACCATTCGCCTGCGCGAGTCAGCCAAGGGCACGCTGCTGATGGTCGACGCCACCTGCTCCTGCCCGGTCCACATCAACTGCAAACATTGCGCAGCGGTGCTCCTGCAAGTGCAGGAAACCCTCGACTTCCCCGCTGCCGCCAAAGACGCCGAACTTCTGGAAAAACTCCAGGCAGTCCTGGAAAACCGCAGCCCGAAAGCCCCGCCGCAAGTGCTGGTGGACAATGTGCAGCCCGTCCCGCGCCTGTGGCTGGCCAGCATCGAGTTCAGCGCGTTCGAACCGCGCAACGGCCGAATGCAGCGGTACATTCAGCATCGGGCGGCGCTGTCTTTCAGCTACCTGGACGAGTACGTGTCCGGGCAGAGAAACTCCGACATCCTGATTCGTCAGGAAACCCAGACGCTGCGGATAAAACGCCACCCGGAAGTGGAACAGTCCTACCGGGAACAGCTGCGAATCCTCGGTTTCAAAGTCGCCACCCGGCAAAGCAAGGCCTTGCCGGAAAGTGCCGGCGAGCTGTTCGAGATGGTCAATGACAGCGCCTGGCTGACCTTTACCCTCAATGAACTGCCGAAGTTGCGCACCCAGGGCTGGGAATTGCAGATCGACGAGGACTTCGGTTTCGACCTGACGGCGGTAGACGACTGGTACGCCACGGTCGAACAGGCACCGGAGCGCGACTGGTTCGATCTGGAACTGGGGATCATCGTCAACGGCGAACGCCTGAGCCTGTTGCCGATCCTGCTCAACCTGATGCGCTCCCACACCGAAATCCTCAACCCGGAACGCCTGGCCCGACGCCGCGACGACGAGCTGATCCTGGTCAACATTCCCAATCGCCCGAACTCCGAGTACGGCCCGCTGCAAGTCGCCCTGCCCTTCGGCCGCTTGAAGCCGGTGCTGGCCACCCTCGGCGAGTTCTACCTGCAGGAGCCCGGCGACACCACGCTGCGCCTGAGCAAGGCCGATGCCACGCGCCTGAACCCGCTGGAAGACATGCCACTACTGTGGGAGGGTGGCGAACAGATCCGCACCTTTGCCCAGCGCCTGCGCGACATCAAGGACCACACGGCCACCGCCCCGGACGGCCTGAATGCGACGCTGCGTCCGTATCAGCTCGAAGGCTTGAGCTGGATGCAGTCGCTGCGACAACTGGAAGTGGGTGGAATTCTCGCGGACGACATGGGCCTGGGCAAAACCCTGCAGACACTGGCGCATGTTCTGAGCGAGAAAAACGCCGGCCGCCTCGATCGGCCGTGCATGGTCGTAATGCCGACCAGCCTGATTCCCAACTGGCTCGACGAAGCGGCGCACTTTACGCCGCAGCTCAAGGTACTGGCGCTATACGGTGCCAGCCGCAAAAAGCACTTCGACAAGCTGGCTGACTACGATCTGATCCTGACCACCTATGCGCTGCTGCCCAAGGATGTCGAACGCCTGGCGGCGCAGCCCTTGCACATACTGGTGCTGGACGAAGCGCAATACATCAAGAACCCGAGCAGCAAGGCCGCCCAGGCTGCCCGTGAGCTCAATGCCCGGCAACGCCTGTGCCTGAGCGGCACGCCGCTGGAAAACCATCTGGGCGAGCTGTGGTCGCTGTTTCACTTCCTCTTGCCCGGCTGGTTGGGCGACGTCAAAAGCTTCAACCGCGATTACCGCGTGCCGATTGAAAAACGCACCAGCGAGGTCAGGCTCCAGCACCTCAACGGCCGGATCAAACCTTTCCTGCTGCGCCGCACCAAGGAACAGGTGGCCACCGAGTTGCCGCCGAAAACCGAGATCATCCACTGGGTCGAACTCAACGAGGCCCAACGCGACGTGTACGAAACCATGCGTTTGGCCATGGACAAGAAAGTCCGCGACGAGATCACCCGCAAAGGCGTGGCCCGCAGCCAGATCATCATTCTCGAAGCGCTGCTGAAACTGCGCCAGGTGTGCTGCGATTTGCGCCTGGTCAACGAGGCGACCCTGCCAAGCCGTGGCAGCACGTCAGGCAAGCTCGACAGCCTGATGGAAATGCTCGAGGAATTGTTCGAGGAAGGTCGACGGATCCTGCTGTTCTCGCAGTTCACTTCAATGCTGTCGCTGATCGAAGACGAACTGAACAAACGCGGCGTGGCCTACGCCCTGCTGACCGGCCAGACCCGCGACCGCCGCACGCCGGTGAAGGAATTCCAGAGCGGCAAACGTCAGATATTTCTGATCAGCCTGAAGGCCGGTGGCGTTGGCCTGAACCTGACCGAAGCGGACACGGTTATTCATTACGATCCGTGGTGGAACCCGGCGACGGAAAACCAGGCGACTGACCGGGCGTATCGCATCGGCCAGGAGAAGCCGGTGTTCGTTTATAAACTGATTGCGCGCGGCACGGTGGAAGAAAAGATTCAGCACCTGCAAAAGGAAAAATCCGACCTCGCGGCCGGCGTGCTGGATGGGCGCAAGGCCGGGGACTGGAAACTGCAGGGCGATGATATCGAAGCGCTGTTTGCGCCGCTGCCGGAAAACCTCGAAAAGCGTTGAGATTTGCGGCGCCTGAACCGGCCTCTTCGCTGGCAAGCCAGCTCCTACAGTGAGCACGTCGAACACAATATCTGCGAACGACACCAAACCTGTAGGAGCTGGCTTGCCAGCGAAGGACGCAACGCGGAACCAAGCCTGACTCAGCCCTTGAGCACCCGCGCCAGCGTCGATTTCACCTTGCCCATGCCGTCATGCAATGCCTGCTCGATCTCGGCCATGGTGATCACCGCCGTCGACTTGCCCGCCGCCGGGTTCACCACCAGCGCCAGACAGGCGTAATCCAGTTCCAGTTCCCGGGCCAGGGCGGCCTCCGGCATACCGGTCATGCCGACGATGTCGCAGCCATCGCGCTCCAGCCGGGCGATTTCAGCCACTGTCTCCAGGCGCGGCCCTTGAGTGCACGCATACACGCCATGACTGCTGTAGCCAACACCTTCCACCGCCAATGCCGCGATCAGTTGCTGGCGCAACGGTTCGCTGTAGGGGTAGCTGAAGTCGATATGGGTGACCTGCTCCAGGTCATCGGCAAAGTAGGTGTGCTCACGACCGCTGGTGTAGTCGATCAACTGATGCGGCACGCAGAAATGCCCGGTGCCCATGGCTGAGTGAATTCCACCCACGGCATTGACTGCGAGAATCGCTTGCGCCCCAGCCTGCTTCAGCGCCCAGAGGTTGGCGCGGTAGTTGACCTGATGCGGCGGAAAACGATGGGGATGACCGTGACGCGCGAGGAACAGCACTTCCTTGCCGGCATACTCGCCGATCTGAATGTCGGCCGAAGGTGCACCATAAGGCGTGTCCACTGCCAGTGACTGGCGAATGCTCAGGCCTTCGAGTTGAGTCAGGCCAGTGCCACCGATAATCGCGTAAACCGTCATAACGAACAGTCCTTAATCAATCAATTGAGCTTCTTTGAGTGCGCCGACAGCGGCCAGCCAGCGCGGGTCCTGACGGTATTCGGTGCTGGCGAACGACTGGCCGCGCATCCGCGCAATGCGCTCGGAAGGCTTGACCTTCAGACGCTGGGCAGCGCTCAGGGCCAGTTCGGCGGCCGCTCGATCGTTGCACACCAGGCCCATGTCGCAACCGGCAGTCAGCGCCGCTTCGATACGGCTGGCGGCATCGCCGACCACGTGGGCGCCTGCCATGGACAGGTCGTCACTGAAGATCACCCCGTCGAACTGCAACTCGCCACGCAGGATGTCCTGCAACCAGCGGCGGGAGAAACCAGCGGGCTGGGTATCGACTTGTGGATAAATAACGTGGGCTGGCATGACCGCGGCCAGCTGCTTGCTCAATTTGGCAAACGGCACCAGGTCGTTGGCACGGATCTCGTCGAGGCTGCGCTCATCATTCGGGATCGCGACGTGGGAATCCGCTTCCGCCCAGCCGTGACCGGGGAAATGCTTGCCGGTGGCCGCCATGCCTGCGCTGTTCATCCCGCGGATGAATGCACCGGCCAATTGAGCGGCGCGCTCCGGGTTACCCTCGAACGAACGGGTACCCACCACCGCACTGCGCTGGTAATCGAGGTCGAGCACCGGGGCGAAGCTCAGGTCCAGGCCGACGGCCAGCACTTCGGTCGCCATGATCCAGCCGCACTGCTCGGCCAGGTACTCGGCGTTCGGGTTGTCGGCGATGGCGCGCATGGCGGGCAAGCGCACGAAACCCTGGCGCAGGCGCTGCACACGACCGCCCTCCTGGTCCACAGCCAGCAACAAGTCGGGACGGACGGCGCGGATCGCCGCACTCAATTCACGCACCTGGCGTGGATGCTCGATGTTGCGGGCAAAGATGATCAGGCCACCCACTTCGGGCTGGCGCAACAATTGGCGATCTTCAGCCGTCAGCCAGGTACCGGCGACGTCCACCATCAACGAGCCTTGCAAGCCAGCAGTCATAAAAATTCCTTGATAACAGAAAACCCGGCCCACACGAATTCGCCGCCGGGCGCTGTGCCCGGCAGGTCGGCGATATCAATGGAAAACGGGTTCAGAACGAGAGTCGGCATGGGCGGCTAGCTTAGCGGATGTCGGCTGCCGCGCCCACCCGTGTGCGGTTAAACCTTGGCGACAACCGGTGTCGATTTGCTGCGTGGACGCAACTGGGCAGTGGCCATGGCCGCGTCAGTCACACCGGATTCGGCACGCATGCCGGCGGCCAGGAATGGCACCATCAGACGCATGACCTGCTCGATCGAGGTATTCACGCCGAAGTCGGTTTCAGCAATCGCCCGCAACGCCTTGATACCGGACATGCTGAACGCCGCAGCACCGAGCATGAAGTGCACGCGCCAGAACAGCTCGATGGGCGGAATACGCGGTGCCGCGTCGTTGACCAGTATCATGTAGCGGCGGAACACCTTGCCGTACATGTCTTCCAGATAACGACGCAAGTGCCCCTGGCTCTGACTGAACGCCAGTCCCAGCAAACGCATGAAGATAGACAGGTCGTTGCCACTGCGCGGCTGCACCACCAGAGCCTGCTCGACGAGGATTTCCAGCAACTCTTCGAGTGTCGGCCTGATTTCAGGTTTGGCCTGGCGCCGCTCCAGCTCTTTATCGAGACTGATGCAGAACGGCCCGAGGAACCGCGAGAAAACCGCCTGGATCAACGCCTTCTTCGAACCGAAGTGATAGTTCACCGCCGCCAGGTTGACACCGGCCTTGCTGGTGATCAGGCGCAACGAGGTTTCGGCGAAACCTTTTTCCGCGAACAACTGCTCGGCAGCATCGAGAATGCGTTCAACGGTTTCCGACTGGGCCATGGCTACTCCGCCTGACAAACACTTGTTTGAAACATACGTTTCAGCCTGCGCCTTGTCAAGCCTGGCAGTTCGTTTCGGGAATGGTCGGTCAGACATTTAACCACACAACGGCGAAGCTTCAATCCACTGCCTGATTGACCGTCCGGCGGCCACTGAAAAAAGGGGCATTGCCAAGACCGCTTCACTGTATATAATCCCAGTCACTGTATAAAAAAACAGAGCGATCAATATGCTAAAGCTGACGCCACGCCAAGCCGAAATTCTGGCCTTCATCAAACGCTGCCTGGAAGACAACGGCTACCCGCCGACCCGCGCGGAAATCGCTCAGGAACTGGGTTTCAAATCACCCAACGCGGCGGAAGAACACCTCAAGGCACTGGCCCGCAAGGGTGCAATCGAGATGACGCCTGGCGCCTCCCGTGGCATTCGCATCCCCGGCTTCGAAGCCAAGGCCGACGATTCCACCCTGCCGATCATTGGCCGGGTCGCAGCCGGCGCCCCGATTCTTGCGCAGCAACACATCGAAGAGTCCTGCAACATCAATCCCGCCTTCTTCCATCCGCGCGCCGACTACCTGCTGCGCGTCCATGGGATGAGCATGAAGGATATCGGCATTTTCGACGGTGACCTGCTGGCGGTCCACACCACCCGCGAAGCCCGTAACGGCCAGATCGTGGTGGCGCGAATCGGCGACGAAGTGACCGTCAAGCGCTTCAAGCGTGACGGCAGCAAAGTCTGGCTGATCGCCGAGAACCCCGAGTTCGCCCCGATTGAAGTGAACCTTCAAGACCAGGAACTGGTGATCGAAGGCTTGAGTGTCGGCGTCATTCGCCGCTAAAGGAGGCACCATGCAGTTCCCACAGACATCACCACAGCAAACCCAACTGCCGTTGTTCGAAGCGTTCATGGCACAGCCATTGGCGCCGATTCTGAAAGACGTAGTCGAGTCCCCCTGGAGCGCCGAACCTGACGTTTTCAGTGAGCTGTCACTGCGTGGTGCAGCCGGGAACTGCCTGAGCCTGCTGGCACCGATCCTCAGGGAATTGAGCCAGGACCAGGATGCACGCTGGCTGACACTGATCGCGCCACCCGCCAGCCTGACTCAAGCCTGGTTGCGAGATGCCGGCCTCAACCGCGAGCGCATTCTGTTGCTGCAACCGCGGGGCACCCAGAGCGCCCAGCAACTGACCTGCGAAGCGCTGCGTCTGGGTCGCAGCCACACGGTGGTCAGCTGGATCAACCCGTTGAGCCCGCAATCGCGGCAACAACTGATCAGCGCCGCCCGCACCGGGGACGCTCAGAGCCTGAATATTCGACTGGGCTGACTGACAGACAAAACGTGTGCTTCACCGCGCGAGGCTTCTCGAGGGACTGAGAAGCCGATGAGTAGCGATATCAAGAAAAACGACAGACGGGGATCAATGAAGCACCCGCGACCCCTCGTCCTTGTCGAATTCGCCTTCAACCAGGCGACCTGCCATCTGAACACCCACGCTCAACATCGCCTTGGCGACTTCCACGTGCTGCCCTTGCAGGAACGCCTTGGCGTCCTCGGAGAAATCCAAAGTAACCAGAGAACCCTCGTCCTCGGCCCTGCGCAGCTCGATACGGCCGTCTGGTAACTCGACAATTTCTAGAAAGGACGTTGGCATAAAGGACTGTTCTCCACGAAAGGCGGGGATTATATAGGCATCGCTCGGGCTTCGCTTGGGATCTTGACCAGATGTCATTACCCAAATGTGTGCGTCAGCACTCGTTCAACCCTTCACGAAACCGGATCGCCAAGCCTTTCAGGTTCTGACGCCAACTCTCCAGCTCTTCCCGGCTCAGTTCCTGCGGCGCGTCCTCTTCATCCAGATTGACCGCCTGAATCAGTGGCTGGGTCACGTCCCCTTTCGGCTTGTGCGGCGCGCGCGGCGGCTGAAACAGCGCAGCATGGGCGGCCAGGAGTTTGGCCAGCCAGGTCTCCGGGTTATTGGCCAGCTCGACCAGCTCAGCCATTTCCGGAATGGCGATGGTATCCAGCACCTCGCGAGTCAGCAATAACTCTGCACGGGGCGCATTGGCCTGAGGCAAGCGATAGTAACCGGCGATTTCGTGACACAGCCCCAACAGCGCGCCGTACAGGTGAAACAGAGCGGATTCGCGTCCCGCCTGGATCAGCGCCAGCGAATTCATCGCCCGCCCCTCTTCAGTGCGGGCCAGTGCTTCCAGCGACAGGCCGGCGAAATAAATCTTCTGATTGGTGCGGGTATAAAGTTCGTGGGCCATGACGGCAGCCTCCACAACGAAATAATTGCTTCATGCAGGTTGGACAGTGTCGTGGATCAGCCAGGCAAACCGCAAGTCCTCTGCCGATGCCGATACTGTAGGAGCGAGCTCGCTCGCGAAGAACGTCAACGATAACGCGTACATTCTGGATTAACGCGCAGTCCTTGTGTTTTTCGCGAGCGAGCTCGCTCCTACAACAAACGCAAAAAACGTAAAGCGCAATGTGCAAAGCGCCCCAACAAAAAGGCCGCATGAACACCCGAGGGTGGTCATGCGGCCTTGCGCACTGTACGCACTGTAGGAGCGAGCTTGCTCGCGATGGTCGTCAACGATGACGCGGGCCTTCAGAATGCCCGCGTTGCTCTCAGGTCCATCGCGAGCAAGCTCGCTCCTACACAGGGGGGTTGGCGGCATTAAGCCTTGGCTGCCGGACGTTTATCTTCAACCGCCCACTTGCCGCCGTCGTAGAACGCTTTCCAGCCAGTCGGCTTACCGTCAACCTCGGTCTGCACGTACTGTTCCTTGGTCTTGCGACTGTAACGAATCACAGTCGGGAGGCCATCCGGATCTTTCTTCGGCGCCTCACAGAGGAAGTGATACTTCGGATCGATCTCGTCCTTGTGCGGGATGATTTCCATCACCAGCGGAGCACGAGTCTCGCGGTTTTTCGGGAACTGGCTGGCGGCCAGGAACAAGCCTGATGCACCGTCGCGCAGAATGTAGGTGTCGTTGACCTTTTCGCACTTCAGCTCAGGCATCTTCACCGGGTCCATCTTCGGCGGTGCCGCATCGCCGCTCTTCAGCAGTTTGCGCGTGTTCTTGCAGGTCGCGTTGGTGCAACCGAAGAACTTGCCGAAACGGCCGGTCTTGAGCTGCATTTCGCTACCGCACTTGTCGCATTCCAGGCTCGGGCCTTCATAGCCCTTGATGCGATAGGTGCCCTCTTCGATTTCGTAGCCATCGCAATCCGGGTTGTTACCGCAGATGTGCAACTTGCGCTTCTCATCGAGCAGGTAGGCATCCATCGCCGTGCTGCAGATCGGGCAGCGATGCTTGCCACGCAACACCAGCGACTCCGACTCACCCTCGTCGTCCGCGGCGATTTCATCGCCCGGCACCAGGTTGACGGTAGCCTTGCAGCGCTCTTTCGGCGGCAGGCTGTAGCCCGAGCAACCGAGGAACACGCCGGTCGACGCAGTACGAATCTGCATCGGACGACCGCAGGTGGTGCACGGGATGTCGGTCATCACCGGTTGATTGGCACGCATGCCGCTTTCCGGGCTTTCGGCCACTTCGAGTTTCTTCTTGAAGTCGCCGTAGAACTCGTCGAGCACGTTTTTCCAGTCGCGTTCGCCCTGGGCCACGTCATCGAGATGCTCTTCCATGCCAGCAGTGAAGCCGTAGTCCATCAGGTTGGAGAAGCTCTCGGCCAGACGCTCGGTGACGATATCGCCCATCTTTTCCGAGTAGAAACGACGGTTGTGCAGCGCCACGTAACCACGGTCCTGGATGGTCGAAATGATCGCCGCGTAGGTCGAAGGACGACCGATGCCGCGCTTTTCCATTTCTTTTACCAGGCTGGCTTCCGAGTAACGTGCCGGTGGCTTGGTGAAGTGCTGGGTCGGATCAAGCTTGATCAGCTTCATCGCGTCGCCCTGGGCCATGTCCGGCAATACATCGTCGTCGCCCGGCTTGGCGATTTGCGGCATGACACGGGTGTAACCGTCGAACTTGAGGATGCGGCCCTTGGCGCGCAGCTCGAAGTCGCCGGCACCCACGGTGACGGTAGTCGACAGGTATTGCGCCGGCAGCATCTGGCAAGCGAGGAACTGGCGCCAGATCAGTTCGTAGAGGCGCTCAGCGTCACGCTCCATGCCCGATAGCTTGCTTGGCTCGGTATTGGCGTCGGAGGGACGAATCGCTTCGTGAGCCTCTTGTGCGCCTTCCTTGCTGCTGTAGACGTTCGGGGTCTCCGGCAGGTACTTCTTGCCGAACTCGCCTTCGATATAGGTACGCGCCATCGCCACCGCATCGACCGAAAGGTTGGTGGAGTCGGTACGCATGTAGGTGATGTAGCCGGCTTCGTACAAACGCTGGGCCATCATCATGGTTTTCTTCACACCAAAGCCCAGGCGGTTGCTTGCGGCCTGTTGCAGGGTGGAAGTGATGAACGGTGCCGACGGTTTGCTGCTGGTCGGCTTGTCTTCACGCTTGACGATGCTGTAGCTGGAAGCTTTGAGCTTCTCCAGCGCGGCCATGGCCTGGGTTTCATTGAGCGGCTTGAAGGCTTCGCCTTTCTCGCGAGCCACGTCGAAGCGCACAGTCGCGCCCTTGGCGGTGCCGAGGTCAGCGTGGACTTCCCAGTATTCTTCCGGGTTGAACGCACGGATTTCGCGCTCGCGCTCAACCACCAGTTTTACCGCAACCGACTGCACGCGACCGGCGGAAAGGCCACGGGCGATCTTGGCCCACAGCAGCGGCGAAACCATGTAACCCACGACGCGGTCGAGGAAACGACGCGCCTGCTGGGCGTTGACGCGGTCGATATCCAGCTCGCCCGGCTTTGAGAAGGCTTCCTGAATCGCCTTCTTGGTGATTTCGTTGAACACCACGCGCTTGTAGCGGCTGTCGTCACCACCGATGGCTTCGCGCAGGTGCCAGGCAATGGCTTCCCCCTCGCGGTCCAAGTCGGTTGCGAGATAGATGGTGTCAGCATCTTTGGCGAGCCGGCGCAGCTCTTCGATGACTTTTTCCTTGCCCGGGAGGATCTCGTACTTGGCTTTCCAGCCATGATCCGGATCGACACCCATGCGCGCGACCAGCTGCTTGCGCGCTTTTTCTTTCGGCGACAGTGCCGGCACTTCACCCGCAGCAGCCTTGCCGCGCTTGGCGGCTGGCTCTTTGCTGGCGCTAGCCGAACCGCTGGTGGGCAGGTCTCGGATATGGCCGATACTCGACTTCACCACGTATTCGTTGCCCAAATACTTGTTGATGGTCTTGGCCTTAGCCGGGGATTCCACAATGACCAGCGATTTGCCCATGGATCAGAAAATTCCTGAATTCGAGAAGTGAAAGGCGATTGGCGCCTGACGCGGCACCGCTATATATAGTGGCTACAAGGTGAGGTCAAGCGCAGGGTTCTGCGCGCACTCCCCTTATGGCTGCGGAAAAATGCTCGGTTCGGCCTGCACCAAAGCAAAGCGTGGCACCTGTTCGCCGTCAACCTCGACGGACTCCAGGAACATGCTCAAGGGACGCACCCAAAAGCCGTAATCGCCATACAGGGCTTGATAGAAGACCACTTCTTCTTCGCTTTCCGAATGCCGCGCAACACTGAATACGCGGTACTGCGGACCTTTGTAATGTTGGTAGAGCCCAGGTTGTATCGGCATGCTTTGGCCCTCACTCAAGTGTTTTCAAAATAAAAACAAAAATAAATCCGGAAAAACAAAAACCGGGGCACTTGGCCCCGGCTTCCATCAACGAGACGCTTAAACGCGTTCGAAGACGGTGGAGATGCCTTGGCCGAGACCAATGCACATGGTGGCCACCCCGAAGGTGCCGCCATTCTGCTTCATCACATTGAGCAAAGTGCCGGAGATACGCGCACCGGAGCAACCGAACGGGTGGCCCAGGGCGATCGCGCCGCCGTGCAGGTTAACCTTCTCGTTCATCTTGTCGAGCACTTTCAGATCTTTCAGCACTGGCAGGGCCTGTGCGGCGAAAGCTTCGTTGAGCTCGAAGAAGTCGATGTCGGAGATGCCCAGACCTGCGCGCTTCAATGCTTTTTGTGTGGCCGGTACTGGACCATAGCCCATGATTGCCGGATCCACACCTGCCACCGCCATCGAACGAATCACCGCCAGAGGCTGGATACCCAGGTCCTGTGCGCGTTGCGCCGACATCACGATCATGCACGAAGCACCATCGGTGATCTGCGACGAGGTACCGGCTGTCACGGTGCCGCCCTTCGGATTGAACGCCGGCTTCAGGGCCGCCAGGCTTTCCAGGGTGGTTTCCGGACGAATGGTTTCGTCGTAGTCGAAGGTTTTCAGGAAACCGTTCTCGTCGTAGCCCTGCATCGGGATGATTTCGTCTTTGAACTTGCCTTCCACGGTCGCCTTGTGGGCGAGTTGGTGGGAGCGCACGCCGAAAGCGTCCTGTTGCTCGCGAGTGATGCCGTGCATTTTGCCCAGCATTTCCGCGGTCAGGCCCATCATGCCCGAGGCTTTCGCCGCGTACAGCGACATATGCGGATTCGGATCGACACCGTGCATCATGCTCACATGGCCCATATGCTCGACGCCACCAACCACGAAGACGTCACCATTACCGGTCATGATCGCTTGCGCAGCAGTGTGCAGAGCGCTCATGGACGAGCCACACAGGCGGCTGACGGTCTGGCCGGCCGAGGTGTGCGGGATCTGGGTCATCAGCGACGCCATGCGCGCAATGTTCCAGCCCTGCTCCAGGGTCTGGTTCACACAGCCCCAGATCACGTCTTCGACTTCGCTCGGGTCAACCTTGACGTTGCGTTCCAGCAGTTTGCTGATCAGGTGCGCCGACATGTCTTCGGCGCGGGTGTTGCGGTGCATGCCGCCCTTGGAGCGGCCCATCGGAGTACGACCGAAGTCGACAATCACGACGTCTCTAGGATTCAAGCTCATAAGTTCACTCTCACTCTAGTTGGGGGCGCTTAACCGAAGAAGCTCTGGCCGTTCTTGGCCATTTCGCGCAGCTTCGCGGTCGGGTGGTACAGCGCGCTCAAATCAGCGTACTGGTCAGCCAGGGCAACGAACTCTGCCACACCGAGCGAGTCGATGTAGCGCAGCGCACCGCCACGGAATGGAGGGAAACCAATACCGTAGACCAGACCCATGTCGGCTTCGGCGGCGGTTTCGACGATGCCGTCTTCCAGGCAACGCACGGTTTCCAGGCACAGCGGGATCATCATCCAGTTGATGATGTCTTCGTCGGTGACTTCGCGTTGCTCGTAAACGATCGGCTTGAGCACTTCCAGTACCGACGGGTCGGCCACTTTCTTCTGCTTGCCTTTCTTATCGGTCTCGTAGGCGTAGAAGCCCTTGCCGTTCTTCTGGCCCAGGCGCTTGGCTTCGTAGAGCACGTCGACGGCCGAGCGACGGTCGTCCTTCATGCGGTCCGGGAAGCCTTCAGCCATCACGTCACGACCGTGGTGACCGGTGTCGATGCCGACCACGTCCATCAGGTAGGCCGGGCCCATCGGCCAGCCGAATTTTTCCATGACCTTGTCGATACGGACGAAGTCCACACCGGCACTGACCAGCTTGGCGAAACCGCCGAAGTACGGGAACAGGACGCGGTTGACCAGGAAGCCCGGGCAATCGTTGACGACGATCGGGTTCTTGCCCATTTTCTTGGCGTAGGCAACGGTAGTCGCTACGGCCAGTTCGCTGGACTTCTCGCCACGGATCACTTCCACCAGCGGCATCATGTGCACCGGGTTGAAGAAGTGCATGCCGACGAAGTTTTCCGGACGCTTGAGGGCCTTGGCCAGCAAGGTGATGGAAATGGTCGAGGTGTTGGACGCCAGGATGGTGTCCTCCTTGACCTGGTCTTCAACTTCAGCCAGTACCGCTTGTTTGACCTTCGGGTTCTCGACGACAGCTTCCACCACCAGGTCCACGTGACCGAAATCGCCGTAAGACAGGGTTGGACGGATGCCGTTGAGCACTTCGGCCATTTTCGCGGCGGTCATGCGACCTTTATCAACGCGGCCAACCAGCAGTTTGGCGGCTTCGGCCAGACCCTGCTCGATACCGTGCTCGTTGATGTCCTTCATCAGGATCGGCGTGCCTTTGGAAGCCGACTGATAGGCGATACCGCCACCCATGATGCCGGCGCCCAGTACGGCGGCCTGCTTCACGTCCTTGGCGATTTCGTCGTAGGCCTTGGCCTTTTTCTTCAGTTCCTGATCGTTCAGGAACAAGCCGATCAAGCTCTGCGCAGCAGAGGTCTTGGCCAGCTTGACGAAACCGGCCGCTTCGATTTCCAGCGCCTTGTCGCGACCGAAGTTCGCGGCTTTCTGGATAGTCTTGATCGCTTCAACCGGCGCCGGGTAGTTCGGGCCAGCCTGACCAGCCACGAAACCTTTGGCGGTTTCGAAAGCCATCATTTGTTCGATGGCGTTCAGCTTGAGCTTTTCCAGCTTCGGCTGGCGCTTGGCCTTGTAGTCGAACTCGCCGGAGATGGCGCGCTTGACCAGTTCCAGCGCGGCGTCCTGCAGCTGCTCAGGAGCAACCACTGCGTCGACAGCGCCGACTTTCAGCGCGTCTTCAGGACGGTTTTCCTTGCCGGCGGCAATCCACTCGATGGCGTTGTCGGCACCGATCAGGCGCGGCAGGCGCACGGTACCGCCGAAGCCCGGGTAGATGCCCAGCTTGACTTCCGGCAGGCCGATCTTGGCATTGGTGGACATGACGCGGTAGTCCGCCGCCAGGCACATTTCCAGACCGCCACCCAGCGCGATGCCGTTGATTGCGGCGACGGTCGGGACGTTGAGGTCTTCGAAATCGCTGAAAATCCTGTTGGCTTCGAGGTTGCCAGCAACAAGTTCTGCATCCGGCAGCTTGAAGTTGTCGACAAATTCGGTGATGTCGGCGCCGACGATGAACACGTCCTTGCCACTGCTGACGATCACGCCCTTGATCGAAGCATCTGCCTTGATGGTGTCTACGGCCTGACGCAGTTCGTTCAGGGTTAGACGGTTGAACTTGTTGACGGACTCACCCTTGAGATCGAACTTCAGTTCGACGATGCCACTTTCAAGAGCCTTAACCGTGATGGCTTTACCTTCGTAAATCATCAACTGATCTCCACGATATGGAAGCTGAACAGTACACGTCGGACGCAGGCGAATGGCTTGGCAGGGACGTTGATCGTCAATGCTACGCCCATTCCCCCGGCACACCCGCCAACGCGATAGTCGGGATTCTGTAGGAGCGGTCTGAAATACAAACGCTCAATTCATACGCCCGTTTGATTTGGGTACGTCACCTTCACGGAATTTCCGACAATTGTCAATCGCCTGAAAAACGGGTTGAAACGCGACTTTCCGGTCATTTCCGTACTGCGAAGACCTTAAACACGTTTGAGCATGCAAGGTCATTCATAGAATCAATTGTTAGAAAATTCGCCCTAATTCGCTGCAGCCCGTGTTTAACACGCTACGCTGGCGAAACCAGGGGAAAAAGTTGAACGCTTTGGCGAATGCCCAGCGTAAGATCAGCCCACACCGTTTTACCGGCCTGCCTGGCCAACCCGCCCGATGAAGTTGTCGGGCTTTTTATTGCCTGATCGCTTCCTGTAGGAGCGAGCCTGCTCGCGATGAACCTGAGGACGCCGCAGGGGTGTCAGGTTGCCAGCGTCATCGTTGACGACCATCGCGAGCAGGCTCGCTCCTACAGGGGACCCGGTTTCAGGCCAGTGCCTTGAGGGTGACATCGATCTGTTGCAACACCTCGGCCTCGCCCTTCTCGCCCCAATACAAGGCGATTATTTGCCTGTCGGCCTCGACCTTGAAGACATTGCCTGGCAATTTTTCGAAATGATCGAGCAGCGCCCGATCTTCACAGATTTCCTGCCACTGATTCACCCAGACACCCGGTGATTTTTGCCAGTAACTCCAGCACGCCGGCTGACTGCCACGTCGCGGGCGATGGTACTGGGCGCAGGGGCTCGGCGGCTCCTGGCTCAGCCAGTGCGGCCATTGCTGGGGCGCCAGTTGCATGGCCAGGCCGATGCGCCGGGCCTCCATCCGCAGGGCGATACGCCCACTCTGGGCGCGCGAGGGGCGCAACCATGCCAGCGGGCTAAGTACCACCAGCAGGATTGACACCACTATCCAGACCGTCATATCTGTACTCCCGATTCTTGATGAGCCCATTGTGTCACTTTGGAACCAATGCGCTTGAAACCAGCCATACTTACCAATATTGCATCCCTCAGGAGGAGCACCTCATGCCCTACAACCATATTCTGGTCGCTGTAGACCTGACCGAAGAGTGCGACCCTGTGATCCACCGCGCTCGCGAACTGTCGGTGAGCAACGGCGCGAAGTTGTCACTGGTGCACATTGTCGAGCCGATGGCCATGGCCTTCGGCGGCGACGTGCCGATGGACCTGTCACAACTGCAACAGCAGCAGTTCGATCAGGCCAAGGAGCGACTGGAGCGCCTCAAGCACAAATACGCCGAACTCGAAGGCGCCAACTGCCACCTGACCTACGGCCAGCCACGCCAGGAAATTCACCAGATGGCCAAGGAGCAAACCTGCGACCTGATCGTGGTGGGCAGCCATGGCCGGCACGGCCTGGCACTGCTGCTGGGCTCCACCGCCAATGACGTGCTGCATGGCGCGCCTTGCGATGTGCTTGCTGTGCGCCTGCAAACCAAAAGCTGACAACACGCGAGCGCCGGGCTTTTCGCATGGAATGCGATCTATAGGTCGACATGAACTCACTGTAGGAGCGAGCGTGCTCGCGATGGACCTGAGAACGCCACGGGGTGTCAGGTTTCAAGCGTCATCGTTGACGACCATCGCGAGCAAGCTCGCTCCTACAGGGAATCCATTTCAAGCAACAGATCGCATTACATATGAAAAGCCCGGCGTTCACAGGTGTGAAGCCGGGCTTTTTTTATTACGGGATCAATCAGGCATCCAGTTCGGCCCAACGCTCGACCATGATCTCGAGCTCAGCCTGCAACTGCTCCAGCTGAGCAATCACCGCAGCCGTTTCGGCAGCAGGACGCTGATAGAAGCCCGCATCCGCCATCTGTGCTTCAACGGCGGCGATCTGTTGCTCCATGGCTTCGATCTGCCCCGGCAACGCTTCCAGTTCGCGCTGCAACTTGTAGCTGAGCTTTTTCTTCGCCACTGGCGCTTCGACGGCCGCCGCAACCGGCGCAGGCTCGGCCTTCACCACCGCGGAGTTCAGGTCGGCCTTGCCGGATTTGCTTTCGGTCACGCCCAGCAGGCGCGGCGAGCCGCCCTGGCGCAGCCAGTCCTGGTAGCCACCGACGTACTCGCGAACCTTGCCTTCACCTTCGAAAACCAGGGTGCTGGTGACCACGTTGTCGAGGAATGCCCGGTCGTGGCTGACCATCAGTACGGTGCCGTTGAAGGTCAGCAAGACCTCTTCGAGCAATTCGAGGGTTTCAACGTCGAGGTCGTTGGTCGGTTCGTCGAGTACCAGCAGGTTCGCCGGCTTGCTGAACAACTTGGCCAGCAACAGACGGGCACGCTCACCACCGGACAGCGCCTTGACCGGCGTGCGCGCACGCTGCGGGCTGAACAGGAAGTCGCCGAGGTAGCTCAGCACATGGCGGCTCTGACCATCGATATCGATGAAGTCGCGACCTTCGGCCACGTTGTCGATTACGGTTTTTTCCAGATCCAGTTGATGACGCAACTGGTCGAAGTAGGCGACATCGATCCTGGTGCCTTCTTCCACTTTGCCGCTGGTCGGTTGCAGGCCGCTGAGCATCAGCTTCAGCAGCGTGGTCTTGCCGGTACCGTTGGCGCCGAGCAGACCGATACGGTCGCCGCGCTGCAGCACCATCGAGAAGTCCTTGATCAGGAACGGGCCGCCCGGGTGAGCGAAGCTGACGTTCTCGAGCACCATCACTTGCTTGCCGGACTTGTCGGCAGTGTCCAGCTGGATATTGGCCTTGCCGGTACGCTCACGACGCTCGCTGCGCTCGACACGCAGAGCCTTGAGGGCACGTACGCGGCCTTCGTTACGGGTGCGACGGGCCTTGATACCCTGACGAATCCACACTTCTTCCTGGGCCAGGCGCTTGTCGAACAACGCATTGGCGGTGGCTTCGGCAGCGAGTTCGGCTTCCTTGTGCACGAGGAAACTGGCGTAGTCGCCGTTCCAGTCGATCAGGCCGCCGCGATCCAGTTCGAGGATGCGGGTGGCCAGGTTCTGCAGGAAAGAACGGTCGTGCGTGATGAACAGCACGGCGCCCTGGAAATCCTTCAATGCTTCTTCAAGCCAGGCGATGGCACCGATGTCCAGGTGGTTGGTCGGTTCGTCGAGCAGCAGCAGGTCCGGCTCGGACACCAGGGCCTGGGCCAGCAGGACGCGACGACGCCAGCCGCCGGACAACTCGGCGAGGGTCTTGTCGGCCGGCAGTTGCAGGCGGCTCAGGGTGCTGTCGACGAGGGTCTGCAAACGCCAGCCGTCGCGGGCTTCGAGGTCGTGCTGGACGTGCATCAGTTTGTCCAGGTCGGCGTCGGTGACGCAGTTCTGGCTCAGGTGGTGATATTCGGCGAGCAAGGCGCCAACGCCGTCCAGGCCTTCGGCCACCACATCGAACACGGTCCGCTCGTCGGCCACCGGCAATTCTTGCGGCAATTCGCCGATTTTCAGACCGGGGGCACGCCACACCGAGCCGTCATCGGGCTTCTGGTCGCCCTTGACGAGCTTCATCATGCTGGACTTGCCAGTGCCGTTGCGGCCGATGATGCACACCCGCTCACCACGGGCGATCTGCCAGGACACCTTGTCCAACAACGGCATAGCGCCGAAAGCAAGGGACACATCGCTGAATTTGAGCAGGGTCATGAGCTTCTCCAAAAACCGGGCGCGCATTCTACCTGACTTGAGGCTTCAGAAGGCCGGCAATTTCGCTGTCGTAGCACTCTGCATGACAAATGTTGCGAACTGACGCGGGAAGACCCGCAAAGCTTTCACCGGCTGCTGGCAAAAGGCTAAGCTACAGACAATTCAGCGCGGGTCTGGCCCGCACTTGTCATGATTTTTCTCTGCCCGGACGTCTCATGCGCAGTCGCCTTTTCAATCTTTTATCTGTTTTTTTACTGTCTGCCGCTGCCGTTCAATCCGTCCAGGCGGTGGACCTGTCCACCCAACGCCAGTATTACGATGAAGCCAAACGCGCCTTGGCCAAGGGCGACAGTGGCCCGTATTTCCGTTACAGCCAGGCCCTCGCCGATTATCCGCTGGAACCCTACCTGGCCTACGACGAGCTGACCGCGCGCCTGAAAACCGCGAGCAACGCCGAAATCGAGAAATTCCTCGCCGAACACGGCGACCTGCCCCAGGCCAACTGGATGAAACTGCGCTGGTTGCGCTGGCTGGCGGATCGGGGCGACTGGGCGACCTTCGTCAAGTACTACGACCCGAAAATGAACTTCACCGAACTGGACTGCCTGAATGCGCAGTACCAGCTCAGCCACAATCTCAAGGTCGAAGGTAACGCCAACGCCGAAAAACTCTGGCTGACTGGTAAATCCCAACCTGAAGCCTGTGACACGCTGTTCGGCATGTGGGCCGCCGAAGGCCAGTTGACCGAGCAAAAACGCTGGGAGCGCGCCAAACTCGCCGCCCAGACGCGCAACTACCCGCTGGCCAACAGCCTGGTCAACGGCATGACCGCCCTCGCCCCTCGCGGTCGCTTGCTGGTGGACGTCGCGCAGAAACCGGAACTGCTCAACCAGCCGTCACGCTTCACCCCGGCCGATGAGGCCATGTCCGATGTGGTCAGCCTCGGCCTGCGCCGCCTGGCCCGCCAGGACCCGGACAAGGCCATGGACCTGCTCGACGGTTACGCCAGTAGCATGCACTTCTCCCGGGATGAAAAAGTGGCGATCGCCCGGGAAATCGGCCTGACCCTCGCACGACGTTTCGACAGCCGTGCACTGGACGTCATGACCAAATACGACCCCGAGCTGCGCGACAACACGGTTTCCGAATGGCGCTTGCGCCTGCTCCTGCGCCTCGCTCGCTGGGACGACGCCTATCAGTTGACCCGCCGCCTGCCCCAGGACCTGGCCACCACCAACCGCTGGCGTTACTGGCAGGCCCGCAGCCTGGAACTGGCGCAACCGCAGAATCCGCAAGCGCAGACGCTCTATAAAAGCCTGGCCCGCGAACGCGACTTCTATGGTTTCCTCGCCGCCGATCGCTCCCAGTCGCCCTACTCTTTGCTCAACAAACCGCTGGTGCTCAGCCAAGCCACCATCAACAAGGTGCGAAACACGCCCGGCGTACGCCGCGCCCTGGAGCTGCACGCCCGCGGGCAGATCGTCGATGGCCGTCGCGAGTGGTATTACGTCAGCCGTCACTTCAGCCGCGACGAAATGGTCGCCCAGGCGAAACTGGCCTACGACCTGAAATGGTACTTCCCGGCGATCCGCACCATCAGTCAGGCGCAGTATTGGGATGACCTGGATATCCGCTTCCCGATGGCTCACCGCGAGACCCTGGTCCGTGAAGCGAAAAACCGCGGCCTGCATCCGAGCTGGGCGTTCGCCATTACCCGCCAGGAAAGTGCGTTCATGGACGACGCCCGCTCCGGGGTCGGCGCCTCGGGCCTGATGCAACTGATGCCGGCCACCGCCAAGGAAACCGCACGCAAGTTCAGCATTCCCTATAGCTCGCCACAGCAACTGTTCGATCCGGACAAGAACATCCAGCTCGGTGCCGCCTACCTGAGCCAGGTGCACAGCCAGTTCAACGGCAACCGCGTCCTCGCCTCCGCCGCCTACAACGCCGGCCCCGGCCGCGTACGCCAATGGCTGCGCGGTGCGGACCACCTGAGTTTCGACGTGTGGGTGGAAAGCATCCCGTTCGACGAAACCCGCCAGTACGTGCAAAACGTGCTGTCGTACTCGGTGATCTACGGTCAGAAGCTCAATGCGCCACAGCCGATCGTGGATTGGCATGAGCGGTTTTTCGACGATCAATGATTCAAATCGACCCGCAAAAAAAGCCCGCATCACAGATGCGGGCTTTTTTATTACTCAGTGTTTCTTCGCCGATTTGAGCTGTGCGAAGACCTGTTTTCCGAGCTGGGTCAGGCGATACTTTTGTGCCGGACTACTTGGCGATTCGGGATGGGTCATCTCTATCCATTCGACCGCTAATGCCGGCCTGAGATAGTTAGCCCGAAACGTTGCCTTGTGCACCAATCCGATGTCAGCCATCAGGTCACTGATCTTACGCGGACCGTTAAGATGCAATACAGAAAGCAACTTCTCTACTGGGTCGCTTACTGGGTCGCTTACTGGGTCGATTTCTGCCCCCCCACGTACCGCCTCCGATAGTGCAAGGCTCATGGCTTGCAGCATGAACTCTACGAAAGGCGTCGATTCGGCCAAATGATCGGCCGCCGACAATGCCGCGTAGTACGCCTCCTGCTGATCCCGAATCACCGCCTCAACCGGCAAATATGACAATGCCGGGCGCCACTGACTGAGTATCAGGGTTTGCCAAAGGCGTCCCATACGTCCATTACCGTCAGCGAAGGGATGGATGAACTCGAACTCATAATGAAAGACGCAGCTGGTAATCAGCGGATGCCAATCCGAGGCACCAAGCCACGTCAACAAGTCGTCGATCAAGTGCAAAACGCGACTCGGCGGCGGCGCCATATGGAGCAACTTATCGCCACGATAGATACCCACGCCGGATCGACGAAACTGCCCGTAATCATCAATCAATCCACCCATCAGCAATTCATGGGCACGCAGTAAATCGGCCCGGCTGCTTGGTTGCCAATCAGGCATGGCTTCGTAAGCAGCAAACGCATTTCGTACTTCCTGGATTTCCCGAGGCAACCCCAGCACACGATGCCCTGCCAGAACGGCAGTCACTTGCTCGATGCTCAGCGTATTATTTTCGATGGCCAAAGAAGCCTGAATCGTTCGAATCCGATTGCCACGACGTAACTGAGGCGTCTGCAGGCGTTCGTCCATCGCCGTAAGCTGACCGATCTGTTCGCTGATATCGGCGATCAGCGACAACATTTTTGTCGTCAAGGTCAACGGTGGTTGATAACGGCTCATATCCTCATCCGGGCTCATGACAGAGGACGACATAATGCCCGAACCTGGCGTCATTCATCAGTAGTCATTCATGCCGCTTCATGTCCATCACTGAACTGCAACGCCGCCAACCGCGCATACAACGCATTGCTGGCAATCAGCTCCTGATGCGTGCCCACCGCCACCAGTTTCCCCTGGTCCATCACCGCAATTCGGTCGGCGTTTTTCACCGTGGCCAGGCGATGGGCGATGACCAGGGTGGTACGGTTTTTCATCAGGCTCGGCAGCGCCTGCTGGATCAGGTGTTCACTCTGGGCATCGAGGGCGCTGGTAGCTTCGTCGAGGAGCAGGATCGGGGCGTCCACCAGCAACGCGCGGGCGATGGCCAGACGTTGGCGCTGACCACCGGACAAGCCGAGACCACCGTCCCCCAGATGAGTCTGGTAACCGTTGGCCATGGCTTCGATAAAGTCATGGGCATAAGCGATTTTTGCCGCTTCCTGTACCTCGGCCAAAGTCGCCTTCGGACTGCCGTAGCGAATGTTTTCTTCAATGCTGCCGAAAAACAGTGCCGGGGCTTGCGACACCAGGGCGAAACAGCGACGCAGGTCCAGCGGATCGAGTTGAGTCAACGGCACGCCATCGAGCAGGATCCGTCCCTCGGCCGGGTCGTAAAAACGCAGCAGCAAGTCATACACCGTCGATTTTCCGGCCCCCGATGGCCCGACCAGCGCCAGCGTCTCACCGGCATTTACAGTCAGGCTCAACCCGTCGACGGCATAACTTTCCGGCCGCGACGGGTAGGAAAAACGCACATTTTGCAGTTGCAGTTGGCCGTCGACCCGGTCCGGCAGTGTCACCGCGCCTGCCACCGGCGGCAGGATGATGTTTTCCGAACGCAGCAACTCGGCAATCCGCTCGGCCGCGCCGGCTGCCCGTTGCAATTCGCCAATCACTTCGCTCAAGGTGCCGAACGCGCTGCCGACGATCAGGCTATAGAACACGAACGCCGCCAGCTCGCCGGCGGAAATTCGCCCGGCGATGACGTCCATGCCACCGACCCAGAGCATCACCCCGACCGCGCCCAATACCAAGACGATCACCAGGGTAATCAGCCAGGCCCGCTGGAAGATGCGCTTGCGTGCGGTGTTGAACGCCTCCTCCACGGTCACGGCAAACCGGCGCTCGTCCTCGGCCTGATGGTTGTAGGCCTGCACGGTCTTGATCTGGCCCAGGGTTTCGGAAACATAGCTGCCGATGTCGGCAATCCGGTCCTGACTCAGGCGCGAGAGGTTACGCACCCGCCGGCCGAAGATCAGGATCGGCGCGATCACCAAAGGCAAGGCCAGCACCACGATGCTGGTGAGCTTGGGGTTGGTGATGAACAGCAAGACGATTCCGCCGATCACCATCAACAGATTGCGCAGGAACAACGACAGCGAAGAACCGATGACCGATTGCAGCAGCGTGGTATCGGCGGTCAGGCGTGACTGGATTTCGGAGCTGCGATTGTCTTCGTAAAACCCCGGGTGCAGGTAAATCAGATGATTGAACACGTTGCGCCGGATATCGGCGACGCAGCGTTCACCGATCCACGACACCAGGTAAAACCGCGCAAACGTACCGATTGCCAACCCCATGACCAGCAACATGAACAGCGTGATGGACTGATTGAGCAGATGCGGTGACTGGGTCATGAACCCCTGGTCCACCAGCAGGCGAATGCCCTGCCCCATGGACAAGGTGATGCCGGCGGTGGCGATCAGCGCCAGCAAGGCGCCAAAGGCCTGCCAGCGATACGGCGCGATGAAACGACGGGCCAGGCGAACAGCACGGCGGTGACGGGCAGAGAGCATCGCAATCATCCAGGACAAAGCAGTCATTAGGGTCAGCCTACACCGCTCAATGGGGTGGCTCGCTGCAAATCACAATGAGTCAGGTTAATTATGTCCACCAACACTAGAGGCTAGACGCTATTGGTCTAAAGTTCGGCTAGCCACGCGAAGGCATTTCTGGTGGACTGTTTCTGTCCCCCCGGAAAGATCGCAGGGAGTTGTCATAGCCCGGTCACCTGGCGGTTCTACAGTAAGCACACAACCTGATGAGGAGACAGGCCATGTCCTTGCAACACAGCAGCGATGACAAGATTCAAGTGATCCGCACGCAACCAGACCAGTCTCTGGGTTGCTCGATTATTGACGAGCAGGGTCGCGAAGTACCGATCACTGAAGAGATGATCCAGAAAGCTTGCAGCGAACTGGAAAAGCGATTGGTCAAACCTGCCGAACAAGAGTGATATAGCCACCGTCTTCTTGACCCGGCCCATGGTTGGCCGGGTTTTTTATGCCTGCTTAATCCAATCCGGGACCGCGGTGGCCCCATCGCGAGCAAGCTCGCTCCAACAGTGTTCTTTGTCATGCACAAGATTTGTGTACGCCGCAGTTCCCTGTGGGAGCGAGCTTGCTCGCGATGGGGCCGCCGCGGTCTATCAGATTGCCATTGCCCCCAACGCCGCCACAATCCTCTGCAACTCAGGCGAGTCACCTTCGATCCGCACCTGCAATCCGTCGATCTCCCGGCGCAACGGGTATTGCTTGCGCAGCACATCGAATGCCGCACGCTGCTCGCTGACACTGCCGACCAGGCTGCGACGGAAATCCGCATCGTCGCGACGCGGGTCATATACGCCACGGCACAGCATCGCCAAGGCCCAGGCCGGGTCGCTTTGCGCATTCAGGGTCACGTGCGACAGCCACGGTGCCGGCAGCAAATCGCTCAGGCTGACGCGGGCCGGTTGCCCGAGAAAGTCGCAATACGCCTGATAAATCTGCGCGGTCCCCCGCTGCTTGCCGTCGAGGCTGTAACCGGCAATGTGCGGCGTTGCCAGCACGCACAGCTCGGCCAGCGCCACGTCGACTTCAGGCTCGTTTTCCCACACATCGAGCACCGCTTGCAGGTCTTCGCGCTCCAGCAGCACATCGCGCAGGGCCCTGTTGTTCACCACCGGTCCGCGACTGGCATTGATCAGCCAGGTGCCGGACTTGAGCTGGTTCAGGCGTGTCTCATCGAACAAATGCCAGGTCGATAGCTGTCCCTGCCTGGTCAGCGGCGTGTGCAGGCTGATGACGTCGCACGCTTCGATGATCTGCTCGAGGCTGACGTAGTCACCGCCTTCAGCGGCCTGCCGTGGCGGATCGCACACCAGCACCTTCCAGCCCAGACCCTGCAGGACTTTGACCAATCGCCCGCCCACTTCGCCGGCACCGACTACGCCGTAGGTACGCCGGGTCAGGTCGACGCCTTCGATTTCGGCCAGGGTCAACAAGCTGCCGAGCACATAGTCGACCACGCCGCGGGCATTGCAGCCCGGTGCGCTGGACCAGGTGATACCGGCCTGCTGAAAGTAATCCAGGTCCAGATGATCGGTGCCGATGGTGCACGTACCGACAAAACGCACCTTGCTGCCTTCGAGCAGCGCGCGATTGACGTTGGTCACCGAACGCACCAACAGCACATCGGCGTGTTCGACCGTGGCACGGTCAATGGAACGACCCGGCACCCGGCGGATTTCACCGAAGCCTTCGAAGAAGGCATCGAGCAGGGGGATATTTTCGTCGGCAACAATCAGCATGGCAGGCTCCTTTGGCGGATCGGCAGTGTAGGCGTAGATGACGCATCGCGCCTAGACGCATCTCTCTGTAGGAGCGAGCTTGCTCCGGGCGGCGTTCCGACGATGGACGCAAGGATGCCACGTTCATTCAGGCGTCCCGCGTCATCGTTGACGCTCATCGCGAGCGCGCTCGCTCCTACAGAGGGTTGATTACAAATCGGTAACACGGGTCTTTTCCTGACTGCCGCGTCAACGCGTAGAATGCGCGCCTGTGCATCAACACCTTTTGGACGTTTCGCTATTGAATCCTGTAATCGAGAATACCGCCGCCATTGCGCCTGCGCGGACAACCCCCGTTCGCCTGGAACTCAAAGGCCTGCTCAACCTGGCCCTGCCCATCATGATCGCGCAACTGGCGACCACGGCCATGGGCTTCGTCGATGCGGTGATGGCCGGCCGCGTCAGCCCACGGGACCTGGCCTCGGTGGCCCTGGGCAACTCGATCTGGATTCCCGTCTACCTGTTGATGTCCGGCGTCCTGCTGGCTACCACACCCAAGGTCGCACAACGCTTTGGCGCCGGGCAGTTTGACGAGATCGGCCCGCTGGTTCGCCAGGCGCTGTGGCTCGCGCTGTGTGTCGGGTTGATCGGCAGCGGCCTGCTGCTCGGCGCCGAGCCGATCCTGCACTGGATGAAAGTCGATCCGCAGTTGATCGAGCCGAGCATGGGTTACCTGCACGGGATCGCCTTCGGCTTGCCGGGCATGGCTTTTTATTACGTACTGCGCTGCTACAGCGATGGCATGGGGCGCACCCGTCCGAGCATGGTCATTGGCTTGTGCGGCCTGCTGCTGAACATCCCGCTGAACTATGCGTTGATCTACGGCCACTTCGGCGCACCGGCCCTGGGCGGCGTCGGTTGCGGCTGGGCCAGCGGCATCGTGATGTGGTTCATGGCGTTGAGCATGGCCGGCTGGACGTTCTGGGCGCCCTTCTATTCCCGCACCCGTGTGCTGGTGCGCTTCGACCGTCCGCAATGGGTCGTGATCAAGCGCCTGGTCGGCATTGGCCTGCCGATTGGTATCGCCGTCTTCGCCGAGTCCAGCATCTTCGCGGTCATCGCGCTATTGATCGGTAGTCTCGGCTCTACCGTGGTGGCCGGGCATCAAATCGCCCTGAACATCAGCTCACTGTTGTTCATGATTCCTTACTCGCTGGGCATGGCGGTGACCGTGCGCGTCGGTCAGGCACTGGGGGCCGGAAATCCTTGGCAGGCGCGCTTCGCGGCAAAGGTCGGGCTCGGCGCGGCACTGGTGTTCGCGGCGTTCTCGGCGAGCCTGATCCTGCTGCTGCGCGAGCCCATCGCCTCGATCTACACGCCTGACAGGAACGTGATCCAGATTGCATCGATGCTGATTGTCTATGCTGCGCTGTACCAGTTTTCCGATGCCATCCAGGTGATTTGCGCTGGCGCGTTGCGTGGATACCAGGACACCCGGGTGACGATGATCCTGACCTTGTTCGCCTATTGGGGCATCGGCCTGCCGGTCGGCTACGTGCTGGGACTGACCGACTGGTTCGGTCCGGCCAGCGGCCCAAGCGGGTTGTGGGAAGGGCTGATTGCCGGCTTGAGCTGTGCGGCGCTGATGCTGTCGATCCGCCTGACGCTCAGTGCGCGCAAACGGATTCGCCTGAGCCAGCACTGATTACCGCATCACCTGTAGGAGCAGCCGGTCGACGCTCGATTGCTCGCGAAAAACGTCAGGACACCGCGGGGCATCAGGTTTTACGCGTTATCGTTGACGTCCATCGCGAGCAAGCTCGCTCCTACAGGGGCTTGATGATCAGCCGGATTTCTTGCGAATCCAGTAGAGGTAGGTGCCCGCCTCTTCGTGCTGCGCCACCAGTTCATGGTCGAGAAACACACAGAACTTGGGAATGTCGCGACGGGTCGACGGGTCAGTGGCGATCACCTTGAGCAAGCCGCCAGGCACCAGGTCACGGATATGCTGGTGTAGCATCATCACCGGCTCCGGGCAATTGAGGCCGGTGGCGTCGAGGGTGCCGTCTACCGGCGTATCAAGCATTTCACTCATGATTCACTCCTGAAACTGGCCGGCATTGTCGCGCATTGCCGGGTGTAACGTCATCTGTGGCATAACGCCGCCCCTTGTAGGAGCGAGCCCTGCTCGCGATGGTCGTCAACGATGACGCGGGAGACCTGACACCCCGTGATGCTCTCAGGTCCATCGCGAGCAGGCTCGCTCCTACAGGGGGATTGCGGTGCATCAGCGGGATTTCGGCTTCTTCACATCCAGCCGGCGCAAATGGCAGGTCACTTCCTCGCGGTCGTGGTACAGCTGCTTGCAGCCGATCTCGACCTTGATGCCCCGTGCCTTGAAGCCTTCGGCAATGCGCTCGAGCAAACGCTTCACTTCGGCGTAACGCTGCTTCATCGGCAGCTTGAGGTTAACCACCGCTTCACGACAATGCCCCTCGCCGATCCACTCTTCCAGCATCGCGGCGTTGCGCGCCGGCTTCTCGACGATGTCGCAGACCATCCAGTCCACCGGTTGCTTGGGCTTGAAGGTGAAACCGTCGGCCATCAAGTGCTGCACCAGACCGGTGTCCATCAGGCTTTCGGCCATCGGGCCGTTGTCGATCGCCGTCACCAGCATGCCGCGGTTGACCAGTTGCCAGGTCCAGCCACCAGGAGCGGCCCCGAGGTCGACGCCGGTCATATCGCCGTGCAGGCGCTCGTCCCACTGGTCGCGCGGGATGAAGTGGTGCCAGGCCTCTTCCAGCTTGAGGGTCGAGCGGCTCGGCGCTTCGCGGGGGAATTTCAAACGGGGGATGCCCATTGGCCACATGGCCGAGTTATTCGACTCGGCCAGGCCCATGAACACTTCACGCCCACTCTTGAAGGTCAGCAACAGGCGCGGCTTGTGCGCGTCTTCCACCAGTTTGCCAGCGGCCATCAGCGCCTTGCGCAGGTGCACTTCGAATTTCTTGCAGAAGTTCGACAGTTCCTTGCCGTCATTGGTGTCGACCATTTCCAGCCACAGGCTGCCGCACAGCGGAAAGTCCGCCATATGCGCGAGGATCACGCTGATGCGGTCGGTTTCCGGCAGATCGATGAAAATCCCCCGAGCCCACTGGCGCGGGAAGATCAGCTCGGCGAAACGCTGCCCGCGCATCAGGCGCTCGGCGCCGTCTTCTTCGGTGCAGACGAATTCGGCGCAGGCAGTTGCAGCTTTGGCCTTGGCATAACCGGCCACATTCAAGCGCGCGGCGAGGTCGGAAATCTCGGAACAGACTTCGCCTTCGAAGCCCGGCCGGCAATGCATAAAGAGGGTGTTCATTCTTACTCCTGGACCCTGTAGGAGCGAGCTTGCTCGCGATGGACTCAAGGGCTGCGCGTTTACTCAGGAAACACGCGTTATCGTTAACGTCCATCGCGAGCAGGCTCGCTCCCACAAAGAGAGACCGCTTGCGTTGAAGCAAAGCCTGTCACGAAAACCGGCGCATGATAGCTGACTTCGGAACCTGGGGTCTGTCCATAGAGTCCAGTTATTAGCCAGCTACTTAAAACAGGGCTAGGTTTAATGTTCTGCCCGTCCCCTCAGTCCGTAGCCGTGCGGACTTTAAGGAGTGATCGTAATGCCGTCCCTCGATAGCCTGAAAACACTGAAGACCCTGCAAGTCGGCAACAAGACTTACCACTACTTCAGCCTGCCGGAAGCCGCCAAAAGCCTGGGCGACCTGGACAAGTTGCCGATGTCCTTGAAAGTCCTGCTGGAAAACCTGCTGCGCTGGGAAGACGAAAAAACCGTCACCGGCGCCGACCTCAAGGCACTGGCCGCGTGGCTCAAGGAGCGTCGCTCCGACCGCGAAATCCAGTACCGCCCGGCGCGGGTCTTGATGCAAGACTTCACTGGCGTTCCCGCTGTGGTCGACCTGGCCGCGATGCGTGCGGCGATGGCCAAGGCCGGCGGCAATCCACAGCGGATCAACCCGCTGTCGCCGGTAGACCTGGTGATCGACCACTCGGTGATGGTCGACAAGTTCGCCAGCAGCAGCGCCTTCGAGCAAAACGTCGACATTGAAATGCAGCGCAATGGCGAGCGTTATGCGTTCCTGCGCTGGGGCCAGAGTGCCTTTGACAATTTCAGCGTGGTGCCGCCGGGCACCGGGATCTGCCACCAGGTGAATCTTGAATACCTCGGCCGCACGGTCTGGACCAAGGACGAGGACGACCGCACCTATGCCTTCCCCGACACTTTGGTCGGCACCGATTCCCACACCACCATGATCAACGGCCTCGGCGTGCTCGGCTGGGGCGTTGGCGGTATCGAGGCGGAAGCGGCGATGCTCGGGCAACCGGTGTCGATGCTGATTCCCGAAGTCATCGGTTTCAAACTCACCGGCAAGCTCAAGGAAGGCATCACCGCCACCGACCTGGTGCTGACCGTGACCCAGATGCTGCGCAAGAAAGGCGTGGTGGGCAAATTCGTCGAGTTCTACGGCGATGGCCTCGCCGACCTGCCGCTCGCCGACCGCGCGACCATCGCCAACATGGCCCCGGAATACGGCGCCACCTGCGGTTTCTTCCCGGTGGACGACGTCACGCTGGAGTACCTGCGCCTGTCCGGCCGGCCTCTGGAAACGGTGCAACTGGTCGAGGCCTACAGCAAGGCCCAGGGGCTGTGGCGCCTGCCCGGCCAGGAACCGCTGTTCACCGACACCCTGGCGCTGGACATGGGCCGCGTCGAAGCCTGCCTCGCGGGGCCGAAACGCCCGCAGGACCGGGTATCGCTGCCGAATGTCGCCCAAGCCTTCAGCGACTTCGTCGACCTGCAATTCAAACCCACCAGCAAGGAAGAAGGCCGCCTGGAAAGCGAGGGGGGCGGCGGCGTCGCCGTCGGCAACGCCGATCTGGCCGGCGAAGCGGATTACGACTACGAAGGCCAGACCTATCGCCTGAAAAACGGCGCGGTGGTGATTGCCGCCATCACCTCCTGCACCAACACCTCCAACCCGAGCGTGATGATGGCGGCCGGGCTGGTGGCGAAGAAGGCTGTGGAAAAAGGCCTGAAACGCAAACCCTGGGTGAAGAGTTCGCTGGCCCCCGGCTCGAAAGTGGTCACCGACTACTACAAGGCGGCCGGCCTGACCCGTTACCTCGATGAATTGGGCTTCGCCCTGGTCGGCTATGGCTGCACCACCTGCATCGGCAACTCCGGGCCGCTGTCGGAGCCCATCGAAAAAGCCATCCAGCAAGCCGACCTCACCGTGGCATCGGTGCTCTCAGGCAATCGCAACTTCGAAGGCCGGGTGCATCCACTGGTGAAAACCAACTGGCTGGCCTCCCCGCCGCTGGTGGTCGCCTACGCGCTGGCCGGCACGGTGCGCACTGACCTCAGCCGCGAACCGTTGGGCGATGACAAGGACGGCAAACCGGTTTACCTGCGGGATATCTGGCCAAGCAGCAAAGAAATTGCCGACGCGGTGAATCAGGTCAACACCGCGATGTTCCACAAGGAATACGCCGAAGTGTTTGCCGGTGACGCGCAATGGCAGGCGATCAAGGTTCCGCAGGCGGCGACCTATGTCTGGCAGGCCGACTCGACCTACATCCAGCATCCGCCGTTTTTCGATGACATCGGCGGCCCGCCGCCTGTGGTCAAGGATATCTACGCAGCGAACATTCTCGCGTTGCTCGGCGACTCGGTGACCACCGACCACATCTCCCCCGCCGGCAACATCAAGGCCGACAGCCCGGCAGGGCAATACTTGCGCGACAAAGGCGTGGAGCCACGGGACTTCAACTCCTACGGCTCGCGGCGCGGCAACCACGAAGTGATGATGCGCGGCACCTTCGCCAACATCCGCATACGCAACGAAATGCTCGGCGGCGAGGAAGGCGGCAACACCCGCTACATTCCCACCGGGGAAAAAATGCCGATCTACGACGCCGCCATGCGCTATCAGGCTTCGGGCACGCCGCTGGTGGTGATCGCCGGCCAGGAATACGGCACCGGATCGAGCCGCGACTGGGCGGCCAAGGGCACCAATCTGTTGGGGGTGAAAGCGGTCATCGCCGAAAGCTTCGAGCGGATTCACCGCTCCAATCTGGTGGGCATGGGCGTGTTGCCGCTGCAGTTCAAGCTGGACCAGAACCGCAAGAGCCTGAAACTGGGCGGCAGTGAAACCCTGGACATCCTCGGATTGACCGGCGTCGAGCTGACGCCACGGATGAACCTGTCGCTGGTCATCACCCGTGAAGACGGCAGCAAGGAAAAGGTCGAGGTGTTGTGCCGGATCGATACGCTCAATGAAGTGGAATACTTCAAGTCGGGAGGAATTTTGCATTACGTGTTGCGGCAGTTGATTGCCTCATAACGGCTCGCTCCCACACGTGCAAATCAGGCAAACTCCTCGCGCAGCATCGCCACGAACGCCTCGCGCGCCGGGTGCACCCCGGCGTTTTCGTGCCAGTAAAACAGGTTGTCGACGGCGGTCAGTTCGGGGAATTCAAACCCCGCGCACCCCGCGCCTTTGGCGTATTGGTCGAACACGCCTTTGGGCACCAGTGCCACCCCAGCCCCGGCGCTGACGCAACCGACAATCGCGCCATAACTGGCCAGGCTGACAATCGGCAGTGCCTGCCCCTGTCGCAGCAACCAATGCTCCAGCGCCGCCCGGTACGGACAGCCCTGTGGCCACATGAATACGGTCTGGTCCCGCAAGTCGCTGATGTCCCGCAGCGGCCCCAGGGAGGTCGAGGCAATCAGCAATAAATCCTCGCGGTACATCGGCGTGCGCTTGAGGTGCGAACGCTCGACATCCACCGCCACGATGGCCCCGTCGAGCTTGTGATTGAGTGTGTCGTCAAGCAACTGCCCCCAGGAGCCGGTGGCCAGCTCCAGCGCCACCTGCGGGAAACGCTTGTGGAATTTCGCCAGCAGACGCGGCAAGCGCCCGGTGGCCGACGACTCGATGGCGCCGATGCGCAACGGCCCCGAAGGCTCGGCCGAAGGGTCGACCGCGCGCTTGGCCTCGGCGGTGAGGGCAAGGATTTTCGAAGCGTAGGCCAGGAAGGTTTGCCCCGACGGGCTGATGCGCAGCCCTCGGCCCTCACGCAAAAACAGCGCGACACCCAGTTCGGCCTCAAGGGCCTTGATGCGGGCCGTGATGTTCGACGGCACGCAATGCAACAGCTCGGCCGCGCGGGCGATGCTGCCGACATCGGCCACGGTCTTGAACATGCGAATCTGTGCCAGCTCCATACATCACCCATAGTGAACGGTTTGAGCATTATAAGTCAGTTGTGGCGAACGATACGCTTTCTGATACTCGGTGCATCCACCCACAGGTGCACGCCCATGTCGCCGCTCACACCCTCCTCCGTTTCACCCTGGAAAATCATCCTGGCCATGGCGTTTGTCGTGGCGTGCTGGGGGTATTCCCCAACCGGCATCCATATCGGCCTGCAGGCCTACGACCCCGTGCACCTGGCACTCCTGCGCTTCCTGCTGGCCTCCGTGTTCATGGCAGTGATCGCGATACTCAAGGGCATTCGCTTGCCCAGGCTTCAAGACTTGCCGCTGATGTTCGGCCTGGGTTTCTTTGCGGTAAGCCTGCACCACGTGGCGATCAACTTCGGGCAGCAGGGTGTCAGCGCCGGGGCTTCGAGCGTCCTGGCCCAGACCACACCGCTGTTCAGCACATTGATTGCGCGCTTCGTGTTCAAGGATCAGGTGAGCCTGTGGCGCTGGGGTTGTGTGCTGCTCGGGTTGTTTGGTGTGCTGATTGTGGTGGCCGGCGATCATGGCCTGGGCAGCCTCGACGCCCACGGCTTGCTGATCCTGTTGGCGGCGGTGTCCTGGAGCCTCTACTTTGCCCTGCAAAAGCATCACACCGGGCGTTACGACGGGCTGACGCTGGTGTGTTACACGGTGTGGTCCGGGACGGTGTTGTTGTTGATTTATCTGCCCGGCCTGATGGATCAAATCGCGATTGCGCCGCTGCATGTGCAGTTCGCCGTGTTAGCACTGGGGATTTTCCCCAGTGCCCTGGCGTACCTGGCCTGGGCCTATGTGCTGGCGCATGTCGATTTGAGCCGGGCGACGATGACGCTGTATTTGACGCCGCCGACGGCGATGGTCATTGCGTCCTATGCGCTTGGCGAGCGGCCGACGTTGATGATCGTGGTCGGCGGGCTGGTGGTGTTGGCGAGTGTGCTGGCGTTGAATCTGGAGCGGCGGGTTGTGGTTGTTCAGGTTGCCAGGGTCTGATCCATGCTTTTTGTTGCCTGGACTGACGCCTTCGCGGGCAAGCCCGCTCCTACAGGGGTACGCATTCCAATGTGGGAGCGAGCCTGCTCGCGATGAACGATGACTCGGTGCAACTGAAAAACAGACAACCTCAGCTAGCCGAAAACCGGTCGCGACTGTTGGTCAGGTGCAACCACATCGCCGCCCGCGCCGCGTCCGGGTCCTGGCGCTTGATGGCGTTGAGAATCGCCTCGTGCTCAAGGTTGGCCAACTGGCCGAGCTTGCTCAAGTCCACCGCGCCACGCTCGGCGGCATTGACCCGGGTGCGCGGGATCATCGCACTGCCCAGGTGCTGCATGATCTCGGTGAAGCACAGGTTGCCAGTGGCTTCGGCGATCAGCAGGTGAAAACGCCGGTCCGCTTCGACACAGCTGTCGTTGTTGGCCAGCAGGCTTTGATAGTCGTCCAGTGCTTCACGCATCTGCGCCAGTTGCAGATCGGTGCGGCGAGTTGCCGCCAGCGCCGCCGCCTGGGTTTCCAGGCCCATGCGCAACTCCAGAATGCTGCGCACCCCCAACGCCGTATCGACATTCAGCCGCAGCCCCTGCTCCGGTGCGCGCTCGATCACGAACGTGCCAATGCCGTGCCGGGTCTCCACCAGCCCCGAGGCCTGCAGCTTCGAGATCGCCTCGCGCACCACCGTGCGACTGACCCCGTGTTCCTGAACGATGGTGTTTTCCGACGGCAACTTGTCGCCGGGCAACATCTGGCCGAGCAGGATGCGCTGGGTCAATTTTTCGACCAGGTCATGGGCCAGGTTGTGGCTGCGCTTGCGGGCGGGTACTTCGAGGTCTTCTTGCATGGGGGTGTCCGGAAATCGGGGCTATCGAATCGTAGCACCGCGCCGGGTGGGAATCCTGAAAAATCTCGCTCAACTTGTATGACAACACTCAACAACCAATCCATATTGAGTCGTTTCAAAGGCTACCTGCCACCACAAAAAGAATAAAAAATCTCTGCAATCGCTCTATTTCATTGGACAAACGTGGTTGCAAGATCAAAAAACCTAGTTGTATGATGTCTAGCAACAACGCAGCACCCAGCTTCACCCCGCATAAAAATAACGAGTGGGAGAAAACGCAGTGAATACATCCATCTCCGCGATGCACGACGACGCCAATTCAGCGCTGAAGTCCGCCATCGCCAAAGTCAAACGTCACGTCTTGCCGCTGTTCGTCATCATGTTCATCGTCAATTACATCGATCGCGTGAACATCGGCTTCGTCCGCGCCCACATGGAACACGACCTGGGTATTGGCGCGGCCGCCTATGGCCTGGGTGCCGGCCTGTTTTTCATCGGCTATGCACTGTTCGAGGTGCCCTCCAACATCCTCCTGCAAAAAGTCGGCGCACGCATCTGGCTGACCCGCATCATGCTGACCTGGGGCCTGGTCGCCGCGGGCATGGCGTTCATCCAGAACGAAACCCACTTCTACATCCTGCGTTTTCTGCTGGGCGTGGCCGAAGCCGGGTTCTTTCCCGGGGTGATCTACTACTTCACCCGCTGGTTGCCCGGCGTGGAACGTGGCAAGGCGATTGCCATCTTCCTCAGCGGCTCGGCGATTGCCTCGCTGATCTCCGGCCCGCTGTCCGGGCTACTTCTGCAAATCAGTGGCCTGGGCCTGCACGGCTGGCAGTGGATGTACTTCATCGAGGGCATGTTTTCGGTGGGGTTGTGCGTGTTCGTCTGGTTCTGGCTGGACTCCAGACCCCATGACGCCAAATGGCTGAGCCGCGAGGAGCAGGACGCGCTGGTCAAGGCCATCGACGACGAACAACTGGCCCGGGAAGCGGCGACGCCGATCAAGCCGTCGCTGGGCAAGTTGCTCAAGGATCGCCAGATCATCCTGTTCTGCCTGATCTACTTCTTTATCCAGCTGACCATCTACGCCGCGACTTTCTGGCTGCCGAGCATCATCAAGAAGATGGGCGACCTGAGCGATGTCCAGGTCGGGCTGTTCAACTCGATTCCGTGGTTGCTGTCGATTGTCGGCATGTACGCCTTCGCCTCCTTGTCGGGCAAGTGGAAACACCAGCAAGCCTGGGTCGCTGCCGCCCTGCTGATCGCCGCGGCCGGGATGTTCATGTCCACCACCGGCGGGCCGGTCTTCGCCTTTGTCGCCATCTGCTTTGCAGCACTGGGCTTCAAATCCGCCTCGTCGCTGTTCTGGCCGATTCCCCAGGCCTACCTGGATGCGCGCATTGCCGCCGGCGTCATCGCGTTGATCAACTCGGTGGGCAACCTCGGTGGCTTCGTTGCGCCGACCACCTTCGGCCTGCTGGAAGAACGCACCGGTTCCATTCAGGGCGGGCTGTACGGCCTGGCCGCGACCTCGATCATCGCCGCCATCATCGTGTTTGCCGCCCGAAACACACCGAAATCCGCACCTGCCGTGGCGCAGAGCAAAGCTGCACCCAACCACGCCTGAATTCAGCTTTTAAGGATTGGAAAATGAACCCACAAGACACCGCAAAAGCCCCGGTCATCACCAGCATGCAAGTGGTTCCGGTCGCCGGCCACGATGGCATGCTGCTCAACCTGAGCGGCGCCCATGGGCCGTTCTTCACTCGCAACATCGTGATCCTCAAGGACAACGCCGGCCACACCGGCGTTGGCGAGGTGCCGGGGGGCGAACGTATCCGCCAGACCCTCGAAGACGCACGCAGCCTGGTGGTCGGCAGCCCGATTGGCACTTATCAGAAGATTCTCAATCAGGTGCGCCAGACCTTCGCCGACCGCGATGCCGGTGGGCGCGGTTTGCAGACCTTCGACCTGCGCATCACCATTCACGCCGTCACCGGCCTGGAAGCCGCATTGCTCGACTTGCTCGGCCAGCACCTGGACGTGCCGGTGGCCGCCCTGCTCGGCGAAGGCCAGCAGCGCGATGAAGTGAAGATGCTTGGCTATCTGTTTTATGTCGGTGATCGCAACGAAACCGACCTCGCCTACCGCAGCGAACCGGACGCCGACAACGACTGGTTCCGTGTGCGGCATGAGAAAGCCATGACCGCCGACGCGGTGGTCCGTCTGGCCGAGGCGGCCCATGCCCGTTACGGCTTCAAGGACTTCAAGCTCAAGGGCGGCGTGCTCAGCGGCGACGCCGAAATCGAAGCGGTCACGGCCCTCGCCGAACGCTTCCCCGATGCGCGCATCACCCTCGACCCGAATGGCGCCTGGTCGCTGAAGGAAGCCATCCGCCTGTGCCGCGATCAGCACCACGTGCTGGCCTATGCCGAAGACCCGTGCGGGGCGGAAAACGGTTACTCGGGACGCGAAGTCATGGCTGAATTCCGCCGGGCCACGGGCCTGAAGACCGCGACCAACATGATCGCCACCGACTGGCGGGAGATGGGCCACGCGATCCAGTTGCAGTCGGTCGACATTCCCCTGGCCGACCCGCACTTCTGGACCCTGCAGGGCTCGGTGCGCGTGGCGCAGATGTGCCACGAATGGGGCCTGACCTGGGGTTCGCACTCCAACAACCACTTCGACATCTCCCTGGCGATGTTCACCCATGTCGCGGCGGCCGCGCCGGGCGAGATCACCGCCATCGACACCCACTGGATCTGGCAGGACGGCCAACGCCTGACCAAGGCCCCGCTGCAAATCGTCGACGGCTGCGTGCAGGTGCCGCAGAAACCGGGGCTGGGGGTGGAGCTGGACATGGATCAACTGGCCAAGGCCCATGAACTGTACAAAGGCATGGGCCTGGGGGCGCGGGATGACAGCGTGGCGATGCAGTTTTTGATTCCGGACTGGAAGTTCGATAACAAGCGGCCGTGCCTGGTACGTTGAATCGACGGTGCGCACCTTGTAACAATAAACCCGACCCGCCTGTGGGCGGTCGGATTTAAAAACAGGGTTTTCCCCATAGAATGGCGCGCACCTGAATCAACGACGGATGAAACCAATATGGACAGGCTGAAAACCATCGCCGCTTGCATGGCGATATTCGCCGCGGGCCAGTGCGTGGCACAGGATCAAATCGAGACAGTGGTGAATGCCGCTGTACAACCGGTGATGCAAGCCGAGGGTATCAACGGCATGGCCGTGGCAGTCACCGTCAACGGCGTAGCGCATTACTTCAACTATGGCGTTGCCTCGAAAGAAGCCGGCAACCCCGTCACGCAAGACACTTTGTTCGAGATCGGCTCCGTCAGTAAAACCTTCACCGCCACCCTGGCCGCTTATGCACAGGCCTCGGGCAAGCTGTCACTGTCGGACAAGGCCAGTCAGGTCCTGCCGGCCTTGCGCGGCAGTGCGTTCGACCACATCAGCGTGCTGCAACTGGGCACCTACAGCGCTGGCGGCTTGCCACTG
Organism: Pseudomonas sp. 05L36; assembly: GCF_056398125.1. Taxonomy (NCBI): domain Bacteria; kingdom Pseudomonadati; phylum Pseudomonadota; class Gammaproteobacteria; order Pseudomonadales; family Pseudomonadaceae; genus Pseudomonas; species Pseudomonas sp. 05L36. The sequence goes on from NZ_JBFTOU010000018.1 coordinate 91,861, forward strand.
CAATTCCCTGCTGAATCTGATTCGGCCGACAAAATGCTCGGCTACTACAAGCAATGGAAACCGCTCTACGCCCCCGGCAGCCACCGACTGTATTCGAACCCCAGCCTTGGCCTGTTCGGCTACCTCGCTGCGCAAAGCATGGGCCAGCCGTTCGATGAGCTGATGGAGAAAACCCTGCTGCCGAAACTGGGCCTCAAGCACACCTATGTGCATGTGCCGCAGGATCAGATGGCGCTGTACGCCCAGGGCTACAACAAGGACGGCAAACCGGTACGGGTCACTCCGGGTGCGCTGGATTCCGAGGCGTACGGGGTGAAAACCAGCGCCGCGGACTTGCTGGGCTATGTCGGCGCGAACATGAAGCCGGCGTCTCTGGAAAAGCCATTGCAGCAAGCCATCGCCTTGACCCATAGCGGTTACTACACCGTAGGCGATATGACCCAGGGCCTGGGCTGGGAGATGTATCGCTACCCGATCACGCTGGATCGCTTGCTGGACGGCAACTCCACGCCGATGGCCATGGAGGCGCACAAGGTCCAATGGCTGAACCCGCCGCAAGCGCAGCCGCAGAGCGTGCTGGTCAACAAGACCGGTTCAACCGGGGGCTTTGGTGCTTACGTGGCATACGTGCCATCGAAGGACATCGGCATTGTGATTCTGGCCAACAAGAATTATCCCAATGAGCAGCGGGTCAGGATTGCCCATCAGGTTTTGAGCGCCCTGACTCAATAAGCCTTGTTTGCTTTCCCAGAGAAAAAGGCGACATCTAGAGGTTAATGTTGTGTAGGAGCGAGCTTGCTCGCGATGGACTCAAGAGCGCCGCGTTTAGCCAGTAAATACGCGTTATCGTTAACGACCATCGCGAGCAAGCTCGCTCCTACAGAGTCCTTAACTGATCGGCATTGACCTCCAGAGGTCACCTTTTTTTACTTTATCGGCACACCTTCGGGTGGGTCGATATTGTCCAATGCGCGGTTGACCAACAACTCGCCCACGACTGCCAATTGCTGAATCGACAGCGCCACATTGCGGTTGGAGCTTTCCAGGTTACAGGCCAGATCGGTGACCAGCACGTTCAGTGACGCGAGGGTTTCGCAGGCGTGGCACAGCAGCGTTGGGGTGTCGACGTTTGGGAGGATGGTGAAGATGTGGCTGACCGGGTCGGCGTGTTTGGGGTTGCGCAAGCGAGCGCTGACGGCGGGTTCAGTGATGTCGGAGAGTGGGACATCTGCCTCGGATGGGGATTCCGGGGGATTCGGACTTAGCTTTTTCATGAAGAAGTACCATTGGGGATTGTCGAGAAAACTACCCTTCTCACTTCCACATGAGGGTGGCAGCTGTACGCAGGTGTGGAAGTCCAGGTCAATCCACCAAAACCCGGTGCACTCGAAAGTGCTCCCGCGCACAGCCGCCAAAACGCGGCGATGTTGACATAAAAAATGTCGACTTGCGCTCTAGGGGCATTGGTAGATGGCTTGAACCAACGGACTTCCACATCCGACCGCTGATTTTCAGCGGCTGAAGAAGGTTATCGATACGGCCCAATGGGCACCAGTTCACGGGGTGCGCCACGTCATGCAGGAAATTTCCGACGCAGCTGAAGTCCTTTGCCTACGCTCGATTTTCTGAGCATCCAGTTACAAATACCTTTTTGCTCATGACCGTTGTGATGCAGGTGAAACCGTTGTATCTAATGGACCTCCCAAGCCTGCAAACGGCATCGGATCAATCCGTGGCCCGGAATAACATAATGCGCGCTCACCGATTCAAACCGACTGCCCCTAAAAGGGCGTTGTAATGGAAATTTTCAGCTTCGAGCTCAAGGATGTCGGTCGCTTCACCGATATGACCGTTTACCTGGCCCCCACCCCCAAACACCGCTCAAATGTGACGGTGCTTGTGGGAAACAACGGTGCCGGGAAAACCACCCTTTTAAAATCATTGGCCACCTCATTGAGTTGGCTAGTTGCCAGGATTCGTACCGAGAGGGGCGTTGGCAGCCACCTTACAAATGAAGACATTCGAAACGGCGCTGCAGTCGCAATCGTTTTGACCGCCGTATCAGATAGTTCGCCGGCGCAACCAAGCTCCCCCGAAGATTATCCAAAACATGATCTCTTCACGTGGGCCATTGCTCGTGGCAGGCAAGGGCGAAAGAGTGATGTCCATAGTGAGTTAGCGGAAGCCAGCCTCCTTGCAGACCACTATCGCTCTCAACTAACCATCGATGAAAAAGCTTCACTCCCTCTGATCGCCTACTACCCGGTAGAGCGTTCGGTTTTGGAAATTCCGCTAAAAATCCGCACCAAACATGCCTTCGATCAGCTCGACGGCTACGACAACGCATTGAATCGTGGCGTGGACTTCCGCCGTTTCTTCGAATGGTTCCGCGAACGCGAAGACAGCGAAAACGAAACCGGTGTATCCGATACTGCGTTATCCGAGATTTCCGCAAAGTTCGGCAATGACAGTGACATCTGGAAAACCCTTTCCCAATTGAAAGCTTCTTCCCGGGATCGTCAGTTGACCGCAGTTCGTTCCGCCATCGCCGCGTTCATGCCCGGCTTCAGCAACCTGCGAGTGCAACGCAAACCGCGCCTGCACATGGCCATCGACAAAAACGGCGTGACACTTAACGTCTCCCAGCTCTCACAGGGCGAAAAGTCGATGATGGCATTGGTCGGCGACATCGCACGCCGATTGGCGATGATGAACCAGTCTCTGGACAACCCATTGGAAGGTGACGGCATCGTCCTGATCGACGAGGTCGATTTGCACCTGCACCCCAAATGGCAGCGCAGTTTGATTCGACAGTTGAGCGAAACCTTCCCCAATTGCCAGTTTGTCCTGACCACTCACTCGCCATTGGTCATCAGCGACGCGAAAGACGTGCTGTGCTACGTGCTCAATGACGGGGAACTGCAAGAACAATCAGGCCTGTATGGATTGGATGCCAATCAGGTGCTTCTGGAAGAACGCAACCTGGCACAAAACCTGTGGGAGCGAGCTCGCTCCCACAGGTTAATTGCTCACCACAAGAATTCAGTGTCGGTTCAATCATCCGGCATTTCAGGCGGTTTGGCGGCCTTCGCCGGTTTGCTGCTTTTCCCGGGCTTGGTGCCTTTGGCCGCCGGCTCGGCCTCAGTGACCGGAGCCGCCACTGTCGCCGTGAATTCTTTCTCGGCCGCCGGCAACTGATCGACAGCGCTGAAAATCTCGTCCAGCTTGATGGCGTCCGATTGTTCGAGTTTCTTTTCGCCGTCCTTGCCGACCAGGATGACCTTGGTCTTGGCGCCGGCACCCAGCTTGAGCGAGCGGATCAGCGCCGCCGTGTCTTGTGGCCCGAGGTCTTTGCCGTCGCGCTGGCCCATCAGGTTGAGTACGGTGTAGAGCACCATGTTGCGGTCGGTGAACCCCTTGCGATTGGCCGGCTCATCCAGCGACTTTTTCAGGCCGACCCAGGTTGGATCAACCGTGCTCGGAGCGATGACAATCAGTGGCCGGGCCCTGCCCTTGTCCATGTCCAGCGGTGAGTCGCCATCAGCGGCGAACGAAGTGCCGGCAATCGCCAGCAAAGTAGCCAGGGTCAGTGACCTGATGAGCATGCGCATCTCCTTTTGATATCCACGCTCTAATGATTGCGCATTGCGGCGATCGTTCCGGGTGACGTACCGCAAATATGTCTCGCCTTGCCCCAAGCTTAGGTCAGGGCGGTCATTGCGCAACAGGCTGGGTGAATCATGAAGGCTCATGACAACCCGTCGATCCGTGGTGGGCCGAGCCTGGCGAGCGCCAGGCAGGTCAATGATCAGGCGGGAGGACGGCGGGTGTGCCTGGGAGCTGAACATCAACCTGCCGAGCACCGCCAACACCCAGGTAGGAGCTGCCGCAGGCTGCGATCTTTTGATCTTGATCTGACATTTCTGCCCACACCGCATGATCCGCAACAAGATCGCAGCCTGCGGCAGCTCCTACAGGATCCGGTTCATCCCGCCAAACGGGTAACCGATCCAGAGCTCCCACAGGGCATTGCGTGCAGGGGTTAAAACGCCAATTTGTAGCCGATCAACAACAGCATGGTCGCCAGGCAAGGGCGCAGCAGTTCGTCGGAGATGCGCCCGGTCAGGTGGCTGCCCAGGTATATCCCCGGCAACGAGCCCACCAGCAAGTAACCCAGGACGTGCCAATCCATGTTGCCCATGCTGGCATGGCCAAGGCCCGCGACCAGGGTCAACGGCACGGCGTGGGCGATTTCAGTCCCCACCAGGCGGCGGGTCGGCAGCATCGGATAGAGGATGAACAGTGCCACGGTGCCCAGTGCACCGGCGCCGATGGACGTCAGCGCGACCATGGTGCCAAGGACGAGCCCGGTGATGACCGTCATCACATTCAGGCGCAGTCCGCTGGGGTTGTAATGGCCGCCCGCCCGTTTGTGGGCAAAGTCGAGCAGGCGCTTCTTGAACAGGATCGCCAGTGCGGTGGCAAACAACACAAAACCGAGGGCCTGCTTGATGATCGCGTTCATCGCCTCGGGGGCGCTGTGCAGGGTGCTGAGGAACCACAGCGTCAACGCCACAGCGGGCACGCTGCCCAAGGTCAGCCAGCCGGTAATCGCCCAGTCGATGTTGTTGTTCTTGCGGTGAACCAGTACACCGCTGGACTTGGTGATGGCGGCGTACAGCAGGTCGGTACCGACTGCCGTCGCCGGGTTGATGCCGAACCCTAGCAGGATCGGCGTCATGAGCGACCCGCCACCCACGCCAGTCATGCCGACGATGAAGCCGACGACCAGCCCGGCAACGACCAACCCGATGTTCACTAAATCCATGAATACGTCCACAAAGATCGCAAGGGAAATCTGGCCCGCAGCATAGCGATATTTCTTATAACCAGTTATATCGATGCGATCTATCTTTATACCCTGAACTCAATTCCCACAAGGAATATGTGTCGTGCTCACTGCACCGGCAGGAAATTCAGGAACAGCAAGCTCTGGGCATAATTCAGGCCAATGCGCCTGTAGCGTTCGTCGAGCATCTGGGTCAGCAGGTCCAGCCGGGCGACGATCTTGCCGAACTCGACGGCAAAACTCAGGTTGCTGCCCTCCTCCGAGATTTCGTTGGAGAACAGCAAGGGCTCGCCCTCTTTGTTCTGTCGCTGGCTGAGGATCCAGGTGGCGATCTCGATGTTGCGCGCGGCATTGCTGACGAATACCGGGTTGATCGTATCGGTCATGTAGAACTCGAGGCGACTCCCATGGGCGGTCACCAGCATGCTGCCAATGGCATAGATGAACGCCCCGACCCGGTCGCCGAGAAACTCCGGACTCATGGCAAAGCGCAGGGCCGCCAGATCCTTTTTGCCACCCAGGGTCGGTAACGGCTGCTGCTGTTCAATGGCCATGCGCACTTGCTTGCCGGCGGTGCGGGCATCGAGGAAACCGGACTTTTTCAGCTCATCGGGATTACGCAGGTAGAGCTTGCTCATCAGCAGGTAAAGGCTGTTGAGGTTGTCGCGCATGGTCAGGGAGGCCATGCGGTCGACGCTGGTCTGCATTAACTCCTGGGGTTTGCCTTCGCGCATCTGGGTGAGGATGTCGCCGCCCTGCTGCTGGCTGCAACCGCTGACGAAGAACATCGACAGACCTGCCAGCAGCAGGCAATGACGGCGGATATTTGAAGTGATTGCGGGTGAAACTCGAGCCATGGGTTCTTGAACTTGGGCATGGGCCGACGGTGGGGATCGCCGCAGGCTGCCATGGATAGAGCCGGACATTGCGAAAAAGTGCAGTTTCGGGCGGTACCAATCGATCACTGGCAGGGGAATGTTCAAAGAAAAAACGGATCAGAAAATCATTAGGTCGGTACACACTCCCTGTAGGAGCTGCCGCAGGCTGCGATCTTTTGACTTTGATTGTTCAAGATCGAAAGATCGCAGCCTGCGGCAGCTCCTACACTTTTCACCGAATACACACAGGAGGTTTGCATGCGCACGCTTGAATTGGCTGGCGCCAGGGTCCCGGTTATCGGCCAGGGGACCTGGCAGATGGGCGAAGACCGCTCACGGCACACGGAAGAAGTCTCGGCCCTGCGCCTGGGCATCGAACTGGGCATGACCCTGATCGACACCGCTGAAATGTACGCCGAAGGCGGCGCCGAGGAAGTGGTCCGCGATGCCATCGCCGGCCAGCGCGACAGCGTCTTTCTGGTCAGCAAGGTGTACCCGCACAACGCCAGTCGCCAGGGCATTCCCCAGGCGTGCGAGCGAAGCCTGCGCAGGCTTGGCACCGATTACATCGATCTGTATCTGCTGCACTGGCGCGGCCAGTATCCCCTGGAAGAAACCGTCGAGGCCTTCGAACGCCTGCGCGAAGCCGGCAAGATCGGCCGTTGGGGCGTATCCAACTTCGACCTCGACGACCTGCTGGAACTGGACGCCCCGGCCTGCGCCACCAATCAGGTGCTCTACAACCTCGAACAACGAGGCATAGAATTTGATTTGCTGCCCTGGAGCCAACAACGGCGGTTGCCGGTCATGGCTTACTGCCCGATTGGCCAAGGCGGTAAAATGCTCGCCAATGCTACGCTCAGGCAAGTGTCCGCCCGTCACGGGGTCACACCGGCACAGGTGGCGCTGGCATGGATACTGCGTCAGGAAGGAGTGATCGCCATCCCCAAAGCGGTCCAACCCGAGCATGTGCGGCTCAATGCCCAGGCCGCAACATTGCAGCTTGAACCCGGGGATCTGGAGGCGCTGGACCAAGCGTTTCACGCGCCACAACGCAAACAGCGGCTGGCCATGGTCTGAACCACCGCAGTCTGTCAGAGAGCTTCGCCATGAGAAGCACCGACCACCTGGACCCGTTCAATCTGCAACGCTTTCTCCAGGCTCAGGACCCGGTATTCGACCGGGTTCAAAACGAGCTGAGCAACGGACACAAGCGCAGTCACTGGATGTGGTTCATTTTTCCGCAGTTTGCCGGGCTCGGCGGCAGCGAGATGTCGCGCCGCTTTGCCATCCGCTCGCGGGAGGAAGCCCTGGCCTACCTTGAGCACCCGTTGCTGGGCGCCCGGCTACGCACCTGCACCCAGGAGGTGCTGAATATCCGGGAGCGCTCGGTGGCCGGGATTTTCGGCCCTCCCGACGACCTGAAGTTTCATTCCTCGATGACCCTGTTTGCCCAGGTCGCCGCCGAGGACAGTCTTTTCCAGCAAGCCCTGAACCAATACTTCCACGGCATCCTGGATGACTGGACCTTGTCGCTGATGGACTCAAAACAGGCCCAGTTGCCCCCCAATCAGGGTTGAGAAGTCGTCGTCGACAAACGGCAGTATCGCGTCCGCCACCGGTTGCAGTTGCCGGGTGATGTAGTGGTCGTAATCGATGGGCGCGCTGCGCACTTCCAGCGGCTCGGGGCCGGCGACGGTGATCACATAGCTGATCCAGCCACCGTTCTGGTATTGCCGAGGACGACCCTGGCGGTCGTTGTATTCGTCGGCCAGGCGCGCCGCGCGCACATGGGGTGGCACGTTACGCTGATAGTCATCGAGACTGCGGCGCAGGCGCTTGCGGTAGACCAGCCGGTCATCGTATTCACCGGCCAGGGTCTTGCGCACGTAGTCACGCACATAGTCCTGATAGGGCTTGCGCAGGAAGATCCGCAAATATAGCTCCTGCTGGAATTGCCGGGCCAGCGGCGACCAGTCGGTGCGTACGGTTTCCAGGCCTTTGTAGACCATTTCGTCGCTGCCATCGGCACGGGTCACCAGCCCCGCGTAGCGCTTTTTACTGCCTTCTTCGGCGCCGCGAATGGTCGGCATCAAAAAGCGCTTGTAGTGGGTTTCGAACTGCAATTCGAGAACGCTTTGCAAGCCGTATTCCTGCTGCACGTGCTCGCGCCACCACTGATTGACGTGCGCCACCAGCGCGTGGCCGATCTGCGCCGCCTCCTGCTGACCATGGGCGCGACGCAGCCAGACGAAGGTCGAATCGGTGTCGCCATAGATCACCGCATGCCCTTGGGCCTCGATCAACTGACGGGTACGCAGCATGATCTCGTGCCCGCGCAAGGTGATGGACGAAGCCAGGCGCGTGTCGAAGAAGCGACAGCCGCTGGAGCCGAGCACACCGTAGAACGCATTCATGATGATTTTCAGCGCCTGGGACAGCGGCGCGTTATGTTCGCGCTTGGCGGTTTCCCGGCCTTCGGCCACCCGGGCGACGATGGATGGCAGGCAATGCCGGGTGCGCGAAAAACGCGCGCCACGAAAACCCGGTACCGACTCGCTATCGTCCGGGTGCTTGAGCCCTTCAATCAGCCCCACGGGGTCAATCAGGAAGGTTCGGATGATCGACGGATAGAGGCTTTTGTAATCGAGCACCAACACCGATTCGTACAGTCCTGGTTGCGAATCCATGACAAAACCGCCGGGGCTGGCTTCGGGTGGCTTGCCACCAAGATTCGGCGCAACGAAACCCTGACGGTGCATCAACGGCATGTACAGGTGAGTGAACGCCGCCACCGAACCGCCCATGCGATCGGCCGGCAAACCGGTGACGCTGGCCCGCTCCAGCAGGAAGGTCAGTAATTGTGTCTTGGCGAAAATCCGCGTGACCAGTTCGCAGTCCTTGAGGTTGTATGTGGCCAGCGCCGGTTTGTCCTCGGCGAACATGCGATTGATTTCGTCCATGCGCTGGTACGGGTTGTCGATGGACTTGCCCTCGCCGAGCAAGGTTTGCGCGACGTTTTCCAGGCTGAACGAGGGGAAACTCCAGGTCGCCGAACGCAGGGCCTCGATACCGTCGATGATCAAGCGGCCAGCGGCTGAAGCGAAGTAATGGTTGCCGCTGCCGTGTTCGCGCCACTGCATTTCCTCGCCGCCACGCCCCAGTTTCAACGGCACTGCCAGGCGCCGGGCGTGTTCGTGAAGCACCCGCAAGTCGAACTGCACGACGTTCCAGCCGATGATCGCGTCGGGGTCGAACCGGGCAAACCAGTCGTTGAGTTTTTTCAGCAGCAGGGTCCGCGAATCGCAGTATTCGAGCTGGAAATCCACCTGGCTGGCGTCACCATTCGGCGGACCGAGCATGTACACCTGACGTTCGCCGCAACCTTCCAGGGCAATGGAATACAACTCGCCCCGGGCCGTGGTCTCGATGTCCAGGGACACCAGTCTGAGGCTCGGCCGGTAGTCGGGATCGGGTTTCATCTGCGCGTCGAGCAGCAGGCCCTCGGCATTCGGCGTGCCACTGAAGCGCACCGGCGCGGTGATGAAGCGTTCCATCAGGTAGCGTTCCGGCGGGCGCACGTCGGCTTCGAACACCTCGACACCGGCCCGGCGCAGCGCGGTTTCCAGGCGCATCAACTGGCCATGTTGCTGGCAGTAAAGTCCGAGGACCGGGCGATGTTCGAAATCCTGCAGGGCCAGGGGCCTGAGCTCGACGTTCTTCTCGTCATGCAAAACGCCTTCGGCCGCCTGACGCTGCGCAGCAGGGATGAACGCCACCGACGGTTGATGAGGCAGGCGGATGCGCCGGGGACCGCTGTCGGTCGCCAGCCAGAACTCGACTTCCGTGCCGGCCGGGGTGTCGCGCCAATGCCGGGTCAGGACGAAGCCCTGCTGTAGATCCACCACTGCAAACCTCGAAACTGATTCAGAGGGTGATTCTACCCGTCATCAGTCGCGATAGCGCGTTTGCCCCCGGTATCAGCGGTAAACATCAACCCTGTAGGAGCAGGCTTGCCTGCGAAGGGGTCAGTACATTCAACATCTTTGTTGGCTGACAGTCCGTCTTCGCTGGCAAGCCAGCTCCTACAGGTAAGGTGCTGGCCGGAAATGTGAGGTTTACCGAAGAAAAACCGTCGAATGACGTTTTTTGCGTGTTATCTGCCGCTTTCGCCCTTGCCCTGAACGCTCGCGTCTACGATTCTTCAAGAACAACGACAACACCCGAGTAACCACCATGAAAACCGTCGCCCAACTGCTCAAGCTCAAAGATCAGAAGAATCAGGAAGTGCACCAGATCAAACCCGATCACATGGTGCTCGAAGCGCTGATGAAGATGGCCGAGAAAAACGTCGGCGCCTTGCTGGTGGTGGAGAATGATGAAGTGCTGGGCATCATCAGCGAACGGGACTATGCACGCAAACTGGTGCTGCACGGCCGCTCTTCGGTGGGCACGCCGGTGCGCGACATCATGGTGTCGCCGGTGATTACCGTCGACACCCATCAAACCGTGGAGACCTGCCTGGGCATCATGTCCGATAGGCGCCTGCGTCACTTGCCGGTAGTCGAAGGCGGCAAATTGATTGGCTTGCTGTCGATCGGCGACCTGGTCAAGGAAGCGATTGCCGAACAGGCGGAGCTGATCAAGCAGCTGGAGCAGTACATTCGCGGGGAATAAGTCGATACGCCGAAGATCCCCTGTGGGAGCGAGCTTGCTCCCACAGGGTGAGTGGTGTTCTCAGGCCGGCCAATGCCGGGCGAATACCGGCGTCAGCGCCGGGTAGCGGTCGATGCGTTCCAGCCAGGCGAAAAAACCCGGCCTGGCATTACGCAAATGCTCCCGACTGCCCGCCCATCGCGAGATCACCGCCGCCAGCACATCCAGCGCCCCTGGCTTCTCGCTGCCCAGGTACAACTCGCCCGAGAATTGATCGGCAAACACCTCCCAACTCCAGTGCAGGCGCCGGCGGGCGCCCTCCATGAGGTTGTGCCTGGACGACTCATCCGCCTTGGCCAGCCAGCGTTCGGGGTAATCAATGATGCCGACGGCCGCATAGCAATTGCTGACGATGTACGCCATGCCGCGAATGGCCTGGGCCCGCTCGGCCGGGTCTGACGGCAACAACCCCGATGCGGGAAAGGTCAGCCCGAGGTGAATCAGGATCGCCGCGCTCTCGGTCAGGACGCTGCCATCAGGTAGCTGCAAGGTCGGAATCTGTTTGAGCGGGTTGAGTTTCTCCAGCGCCTGGGCCGCCTCCGCGGAGGTCTCGACATCGATGAAGCGATAAGGAACATCACAGAGTTCAAGGGCGGCTTCGACGGCCGCCGCCCCGGAGTTCTGATAACCGTAGAGCTGGTACATAAACGTCTCCTTTCACACCGCGATCTCTGCAGTGCCTCATCATCCGTCCCGGCAGAGGAACGCGCCAGCTATCCAGTGTAGAAGCCGCCAACCGTCACACAGCGGCCATCCGACGATCGCACCATCACGCTCACAAGGGGTATGGCACGGACCCTATCATTGCCGTCGATGTTCACCATCACCTCAATGAAGTTCTCTTAAAAAATCCCCGGCGTAACATCTGCTCCATACCAACCCATAAGCACCCCGGAGCACACCATCATGAAACGCCAAGTCCTTCTCGGCATCGCTTTCTCGGTTTTCGCAGTTAACGCTTTTGCCGCAACTTCTGCTCAACCTGTGGTCGCTGAAGGCGGCTCGGATCGTCTGATTGAAAGCCGTGTGGCCGAGGGTGGTTCCGATCGCCTGCTGGAAAAACGTGTTGCCGAAGGCGGTTCCGACAAACTGCTGGAAAACCGCGTCGCTGAAGGCGGTTCCGACAAGCTGCTGGAAAACCGCGTCGCTGAAGGCGGTTCCGACAAGCTGCTGGAAAACCGCGTCGCTGAAGGCGGTTCCGACAAGCTGCTGGAAAACCGCGTCGCTGAAGGCGGTTCGGATCGCCTGATCGAAAGCCGCGCTGTCTGAATGCAGTGCTTTACCGCAGGACTCAACGAAAACCCGGCCTCACCCGCCGGGTTTTTTATGCTTTTTTTGCACCGCAATTACTTCCCTGCCCGCGCCATGCAGCGCTGGTAACGTTCATCGACCCGTTTGGCGAACCACGCGGTGGTGAGTTTGCGGGTGATTTTCGGGCTTTGCAGCACGATCCCCGGCAACACCTCACGGGGTAACGGCCGGCCCTCGGCCCGTTCGGCCAGTTCGAAAACCCGCCGATAGAGTTTGCTGTCTTCGAACGCCAGGGTTTTCCCCTCCTCCAGTTGCTCGCGAATCGTCGGATTGCGCATGTCCAGTTGCTTGCCGAGGGTGCGCACGGCCAGTTCCGTGGTGCCGGGCATGATCGAACCGTAGTTCACCAGATCGCCATCCAGCGCCAACGGGATACCGGAAGCCCGGCTCACCGCGTTCTGAAACGCGGCATTGCGGCTGGCGTACCAACCCGCGTTGAAGTCCGCAAAGCGGTACAGCGGCTGCGGGTAGCTCACCGGGTACCCAAGCAGATGCGCGATGCCGAAATACATGCCACCGCGCCGGGTGAACACTTCATGGCGAATCGAGCCCTGCACCGGGTACGGATAGCCCTTGGCCTGCTGTTCGGCAAAATCAATGCCGACCTGCATCGGCCCGCCGGTATGCACCGGGTTGAAGCCGCCGAACAGTTTTTTGCCCATCGGTACCATGTCGATGAAGTCGTCGAAAATCGCGCTCAGTTCCTTTTCACTGCGCGCGGCATTCAGGCGGCTGCTGTAGCTTTTGCCATTCGGCGAATCGAGCATTAATGCACCGCTCACCAACAGGCCGGGAATGTGCGCCTTGGCGGCACGGCGGTCGATCTCGTCGCGGGCGATCTTGCCCAGCCCCGGTACGCCCGGATCGACTTGAAAGGTCGATTCCTGTTCGGTCACGGCCAGCACCGAGCACAGGTTTTGCGTGGTCGGCGAGATGTCTTGCGCGGTAAACGCCACCTGGATATCCGTGGCCCAACCCTGGGGATCGGCAGCTTTCGCCGGCAGCAAACGCACAATCTCGGCCTTCACTTCGGCCGGGGTGCGCGTCGTCGGCTCCTGGGTCCGCTGGCTGCCGCAACCGGTCAATACCAGCAACACGCCGACGCTTGTGATCAATCTGATTTGCATGTCGTTCCATCTGATCCATTGGTCCGGGCTAACCATACGACCAATGGCAGGTCAGCGGCTACGTCCATGGCAGTCCGACGGTTGCCGCCCTCCCCGACTGGACCATACTTGATTCACACAGCGAGGAGGACAGGTTCATGCACCGCAGCGACGTGTTGATCGTCGGCGCCGGCCCGACCGGGCTGGTCCTGGCGTTGTGGCTGAGCAAACTGGGGGTGCGCGTGCGGATCGTCGACAAAACCTCGGCCCCCGGCACCACATCCCGGGCGCTGGCCGTCCAGGCACGGACGCTGGAGTTGTATCGCCAGCTGGGCCTTGCCGATGCCGTGGTGCAACACGGCCATCAAGTAAAGGCCGGCAACTTCTGGGTCAAGGGTGAGCCCGTTGCGCGCCTGCCCCTGTCCCAGATCGGTGAAGGCCTGACGCCCTATTCGTTTCTCGAGATCTTCCCGCAGGACGAACACGAACGGCTGCTGATCGAGCGTCTGCAAGCCTTCGGCATTACGGTGGAACGCAACACTGAATTGGCAGGCTTCGAGCAAACCGCAGACGGCATCACGGCCATGCTGCACCTGCCCGACGGCCAGCAGGAAACCTGCCAGGCCTGTTACCTGGCCGGGTGCGACGGTGCCCGGTCGATTGTGCGCAAGACCCTGGATACCGGTTTTCCCGGCGGCACTTACCAACAGATTTTCTACGTCGCCGACGTGCAGGGCAGCGGCCCGACATTCAACGGCGAACTGCATGTGGATCTCGACGAGGCGGACTTCCTCGCGGTGTTCCCGCTGGGAGACAGTGGTCGTGCCCGCCTGATCGGCACGGTGCGCGACGAGCGCGCCGAACACGCCGAGACCCTGCGTTTCGAAGACGTCAGCAGCCGGGCCATCGAGCATATGAAGGTGAAGATCGAGCAACTGAACTGGTTCTCGACCTACCGCGTGCATCACCGGGTGGCGGATCACTTCCGCAACGGCCGGGCGTTTTTGCTGGGCGATGCCGCCCACGTCCACAGCCCGGCGGGCGGCCAGGGCATGAACACCGGGATCGGCGATGCCATCAACCTGGCCTGGAAACTCGCGGCCGTGTTGAGCGGCGGTGCCGAGGCCAGGCTGCTCGACACCTATGAAACCGAGCGCATCGCCTTCGCCCGCAAACTGGTGGCCACCACCGACCGGGTATTTAACTTCGTCACCGCCGACGGGCCAATTGCCGATTTGCTGCGTACACGCCTGGCCCCGTTCTTGTTACCGAAAATGACCTCGTTCGAAACCTCCCGTCAGTTCCTGTTTCGCACAGTGTCGCAGATCACCCTGAATTATCGTGGAATGCCGCTGAGCACGGGCGTTGCCGGGCACGTGCATGGCGGTGATCGCCTGCCCTGGGCCCATGATGGTGAGGGGGATAATTTCGAGTCGCTCAAGTGCCTGACCTGGCAGGTGCATGTCTATGGCGACACCAGCGACGAGATGATCGCCTGGTGTCACGAGCACCATCTGCAGCTGCATGTGTTCGACTGGCGACCGGCGTTCGAAGCGGCGGGCCTGGGGCGCAATGGCTTTTATCTGCTGCGACCCGATACCTATGTGGCGATAGCCGAGACGTGTGCGGACCCGAAAGTGATCGAACGGTACTTCCGCGATCACGGGATCCGGCCGTTTTTTGGCGCGACCTGAAGCAACACAGATCCACTGTGGGAGCGAGCTTGCTCGCGATAGCGATCGTCAGTTACTGGATGAGTGACTGACACGCCGCCATCGCGAGCAGGCTCGCTCCTACAGGGGGGAATGTGCTGGCTTTCAGATCCCGGCCAGCGCCAGATCCATCGCAAAATAGGTAAAGATCAGATCCGCCCCGGCCCGCTTGATCGCCCCCAGGCTCTCGCGCACCACACGGTCCTCATCGATGGCCCCGGCCTGGGCGGCAAACTTGATCATCGCGTACTCACCGCTCACCTGATACGCCGACAGCGGCAGGCGCGAGGCTTCGCGGATGTCGCGGATGATGTCCAGGTACGCACCGGCCGGCTTGACCATCAGCGCATCGGCACCTTCCTGCTCGTCGAGCAACGATTCGCGTATCGCTTCGCGGCGGTTCATCGGGTTCATCTGGTAGCTCTTACGGTCGCCCTTGAGCGCACTGCCGCCAGCCTCGCGGAACGGGCCATAGAGCGCCGAGGCGAATTTGGTCGAATAGGCCATGATCGCCGTCTGGGTAAACCCGGCGTCATCGAGCGCCCGGCGAATCGCCTGGACCTGCCCGTCCATGGCCGCCGAGGGGGCGATCACGTCGGCACCGGCACGGGCCGCCGCGACGGCTTGCCGGCCGAGGTTGATCAGGGTCTGGTCGTTGTCCACTTCATGGTTGTGCAGCACGCCGCAATGGCCGTGGTCGGTGTACTCGCAAAAACAGGTGTCGGACATCACGATCATTTCAGGCACCGCGTCCTTGGCGATACGCGACATGCGCGAGACCAGACCGTCCTCGCGCCAGGTGTCGCTGCCGCTGCTATCCAGGTGATGGGACACGCCGAAGGTCATCACCGACTTGATCCCGGCACGGGCGTAGCGCTCGATCTCGCCGGCCAGTTTCGACTCGGGAATGCGCATCACGCCCGGCATGCTTTTGATCGGCACGAAGTCGTCGATTTCTTCTTCGACGAAAATCGGCAGCACCAGGTCGTTCAGGCTGAACTCGGTCTCCTGGAACAGGCTGCGCAGGCTCGCATTGCGGCGCAGACGGCGTGGGCGTGCTTCGGGGAACTGACTGGACATGGGTATTCCTGGATTTCAGAGGATGAGATGTAGGAGCGAGCTTGCTCCGGTCAGCGTTCCGACGATGGTCGTAAACAATAACGCGCTTTGTCTGAATGCTCGCGTTGCCTTTACGTTTTTCGCGAGCAGGCTCGCTCCTACAGGGGGCGGCGTTCAACCCGCCACGGGGTTTGGAATCTGCAACCCGCGCACCACCGCCGGCCGCGCCAGGAAACGTTCCAGCACCCGCGTGACGTTAGGGAAGTTCTGGATGCCCACCAGATCGCCGGCCTCATAGAAGCCGATCAGGTTGCGCACCCACGGGAAGGTAGCGATGTCGGCGATGGTGTAGCGCTCGCCCATGATCCAGTCGCGCCCTTGCAGACGGCCGTCCAGCACCTTGAGCAGGCGTCTGCTTTCCTCGACGTAGCGGTCACGGGGACGCTTGTCTTCGTAGTCCTTGCCGGCGAACTTGTTGAAAAATCCGAGCTGGCCGAACATCGGACCGATCCCGCCCATCTGGAACATCAGCCACTGGATCGTTTCGTAGCGCGCTGCCGATTCCTGGGCCAGCAGTTGCCCGCTCTTGTCCGCCAGGTAGATCAGAATCGCCCCCGACTCGAACAGCGCCAACGGCTGGTCGTCCGGACCGTGGGGGTCGAGGATCGCCGGGATCTTGTTGTTGGGGTTGAGGGAAAGAAATTCCGGGGACATCTGGTCGTTGGTGTCGAAGCCTACCCGGTGAGGTTCATACGGCAGGCCGATCTCTTCGAGCATGATCGAGACCTTGACGCCGTTGGGGGTCGGCAAGGAGTACAGCTGAATCCACTCGGGATACTGGGCAGGCCATTTGCGGGTGATGGGGAATGCGGACAAATCGGTCATGGGCGGGATCCACGAATACATTGAGAGTGACGATAATAATGTAGATATCCGCTCAGCGATCCGTTGAAGCCATGAATCTCGCTGATAGGCGAGATCAAAAGAGATCACCACTTTTTCAACACCATCCGGTGTATTGTGTCCACATTTGTGCAACATCCTGTCGATAGCCTTCGCTGAAAACCCTTGAAGGTTAGCGGCACTCGACCGAAATCGAACCAAACGGGTTCAGGGGACTCTGAGCACCACTCCTTTGAAACGGACCGGCTTCAATGACATGGAAACACCCGACGCAGCACAATCGTGGTGTAAATGTTTGTCAGCCTTAACCGAATTGCGCTGAAGATCCTTTTATTCATGAACCTGTTCAATTTTGCCAAACGCTTTAAACATCGCGCTTACCTTTTGTTGCCCGCCCTCTTGGTGGTCAGCGCGTTGTTCCTGTCGCTGGAGCCCGGCGCAAGTCGCGCCCAACCGATGGATGGCACCCAGACGCTGGTCTTCCTGCGCCACGGGGAAAAACCCGCCGCAGGCCTGGGCCAGCTCAATTGCCAGGGACTCAACCGCGCCATCGACCTGGCCACGCTGCTGCCGGAAAAGTTCGGCAAGGCCAACTATGTGTTTGCGGCGAACCCGACCCGTAACGTCGAGGAAGGCGAGTTCGACAATTCCTACAGTTACATCCGCCCGCTGATGACCATCAGCCCCAGCGCCATCAAGCTGGGCCTGCCGGTGAACATCAATTTTTCCGCCAATGACACCGATGACCTGGCCGAAGAACTGCTCCAGGGCAAGTATCACAACTCGGTCATCTACACGGCCTGGTCACACGGCTACCTGCCGGAGCTGATCAACACGGTGGCCGAAGAAGCCACCGGCGAGGATGCGAAGATCATCGACGATTGGGAGTCCAGTGATTACGACTCGCTGTATGTGCTGACCCTGACCTGGCACAACGGCAAGGCCAGTTTGCAGAGCCATGTGTACAAGCAAGGTCTGGATAACGGTGCTGAAACCTGCCCGACTTGAGACATGCGTTGTCTGAGCGGGCCTCATCGCGAGCAAGCTCGCTCCCACAGTAGATCTTCAGTGAACACAGATATTGTGTACGACGCAGATCCAATGTGGGAGCGAGCTTGCTCGCGATGAGGCCGGCAAAAGCACCCTCAACCCTTCTGATTCACCCGCTCGCGCAGATACTCGAGAACCGCCCCACGCTCCCCGGCAAACTCGATCCGTGCGTCTTTCTTTTCCCGCTGAAACGCATACATCGGATCGTAGTACTCGCACAGCAGCCCTTCGATCCAGCCCCGGTGCAGATCCACCGCGCCACTGCGGGCCTGCTCAACCAACGCATCCTCCATCAAAAGCAGCATGCGCCGATGACGTTCGCCACCCAGGCGCTTCTGCACATTGTTCAGGCTCGCCAGCAGGCGTTCGGAAAACAACGCAAAGCCGTCATCGCCATGCACGTCGATGAATTCGGCGCACAGATCCACCACGTAATCGCGCAGGATCCGCTCGACCCGACCTTCCAGGCTGTCTTCCAGCCACACCATCGGAAACTGTTGCATGCCCTGGTACAGCGGTAACGGCAGCGCACAACTGCCCACCGCACGGCTTTCGTCTTCCAATACGAACTGCTCGATGCCCCGGGCGCGTTTTTTCAGCACGTCTACGGCCAAGCGGTTTTCGAAGTCGATATTCGAGGGTTGGCCCGTGGCGCGTTTACCAAAACTGGAGCCGCGATGGTTGGCATGACCTTCAAGGTCCACGCTGTTGCCCAGTTGCGTGAGCACCTCGGTTTTGCCGGTGCCGGTCATCCCGCCCAACAGGACGAAATCGCACTGGGTCACGGCTTGATCGAGGGTGTCCAGCAGGAAGGTACGCATGGCCTTGTAGCCGCCGCCCACCCGTGGATAGTCGATACCGGCCTCGTCCCTGAGCCATTGCTGGACGATCTGCGAGCGCAGGCCGCCGCGAAAGCAATACAGCAGGCCTTCCGGATGCGCCCGGGCAAAATCGGCCCAGGCCTGGATGCGTTCGGCCTTGACCGCGCCCGACACCAGTTGATGCCCCAGCACGATGGCCGCTTGCTGGCCGTGCTGCTTGTAGCAGGTGCCGACCCGCTGGCGTTCATGGTCATTCATCAACGGCAGGTTGATCACGCCGGGAAACGCGCCTTTGCTGAATTCGACGGGCGCGCGGGCGTCCATCATTGGCCGGTCGTTGAGGAAGATGTCGCGGTAATCAGTGCAGTCGACGAACATCAAAACACCTCGACTGCGTTGCTCTGTCGCTCGACCAGTTCACCGATCGGTTCCAGGTTCAAGCCCAGCTCAGCGGCCACAGAAAGGAATTGCTCGTTGCCTTCGGGCGTCACGGCAATCAGCAGGCCACCACTGGTCTGCGGGTCGCAGAGCACGCGTTTGTGCAGTTCCTGAAGGCGTCCGAGTTTGCTGGCGTAGCTGTCGAAATTACGCAGTGTCCCGCCCGGTACGCAGCCCTGCTCCAGGTAATACTCGACGCCCGGCAGGCGCGGTATGCGGTCGTATTCAATGCGCGCCGTGAGCTGGCTGCCGTCGGCCATTTCCACCAGGTGCCCGAGCAGGCCGAAACCGGTGACGTCGGTCATCGCGGTCACGCCATCGAGCTTGCCGAAGCGGCTGCCGGGTTTGTTCAGGGTGCACATCCAGTCCCGGGCCAGGCCGATGTCGGCATGACGCAACTTGCCCTTTTTCTCGGCAGTCGTAAGGATGCCGATGCCGAGGGGTTTAGTCAGATAAAGCAGGCAACCGGCCGTGGCGGTGTCGTTGCGCTTCATGTGGCGCTTTTCCACCAGACCGGTGACGGCCAGGCCAAAGATTGGCTCAGGTGCGTCGATGGAGTGCCCGCCGGCCAGCGGGATGCCCGCCTCGTCACATACCGAACGGCCGCCGCGTATCACTTCCCGGGCAATTTCCGGGGCCAGCACGTTCACCGGCCAGCCCAGAATCGCAATTGCCATCAACGGATCGCCGCCCATGGCGTAGATGTCGCTGATGGCATTGGTGGCGGCAATTCGGCCGAAATCGAAGGGATCGTCGACGATCGGCATGAAAAAGTCGGTGGTCGAGACCACGCCGCGTTCTTCGTCGATGGCATACACCGCCGCGTCGTCGCGCGAGGCGTTGCCGACCCAGAGCTTCGGATCGAGGTTCTGCGCCCCGCTGCCGGCCAGGATCACTTCCAGCACCTGGGGGGAGATCTTGCAGCCGCAACCGGCGCCGTGGCTGTATTGGGTCAGGCGAATCGGTTCGCTCATGGGGGCACCTCATTGGGTCAATGGGGCCGATTCTAACAGAGCGAGGCCTGCGCAAGGCATTGCGCGGCCACGGACCCTGCAGGAGCCGGCTTGCCAGCGAAAGCGGTCCGTCAGTTACGTTGATTTTGGATGTACCGCCATCTTCGCTGGCAAGCCAGCTCCTACAGGGGGTTGGGTCATGGCAGCAGAATCACCTTGTCGCCGCTGCCCTGGTTCACTTCGGCGTAACGCTCCAGCCCTTCGGCCAATGGCGACTCGAACAAGCCTTGGGGCAACGGCAACAGATCCTGATCGAAAAACCTGCCGAACTGCTCGAGCATCGCCGCACACGCCTGTACCCCGTACAGCAACGAGTTGATCCCCACCACTGAGCCACCCTTGCGATACAACGCCAGGGCCGGTAACTGCACGTGACCGTCCACCGGCGCCGCGATGATTGCGATGCGGCCGAACGCGGCCAGGGCTGGCACCGAGGCCGGCAGCCAGAAACCGGTGGTGTCGAAAATCACATCGGCGCCTCCGGCATACACCGCGTTGACCTGTGCGCCCAAATCTTCGGGTTTATCCAGTTGCAGGGTCTGATAGCCCTGGTCTTGCAAGTCCTTGACCTGTTCCGGACGCCGCGCGGCCGCCAGCACCCGGGCGCCACGCACCTTGGCCAGGGCCAGCGCGGCACTGCCGACCGCCCCGCCACCGATGACCAGCAATCGGGTTTCGGCCGTCACCAGGCTGCGTTCCAGTGCATCCCACGCCGTGGTGTATGGCACGCCGAGGCTGGCGGCCTGGGCGAAGCTCAGGTGCGTGGGTTTGAGCGCCACGCCATTGGCCGGCAGCTTGACGAACTGCGCGTGGGAACCGTCGGCAAAAAAACCCAGTTCCCGGCCCGTGCCCCAGACTTCCCGGCCGATCAACGCCTGCGGGCCGGCCACGACCACCCCGGCAAAATCCCGACCGGGAATTCGCGGCAAGGTGGTGTAGGGAAAACGTCCCAGCACGTTTTTCACATCGCTGGGGTTGAGGCCAGCGGCCTTTATCTCGACCAGCACTTCATCGGCACCGGGCACGGGGGTCGGCACCTCGACGTAGCGCAGGGACGAGAGATCACCGGTTTTGTCGAATTGCAGAGCTTTCATGGGCGTGTCCATTGAATAAAGGAAGGGGTCAGGAGATCCAGCCAGCCACCAGCTCCCTTCCCATCGGCCAGAGCTTTTCGCCGGCGAGCATGCCGAGCAGGCCTACCAACGCGATGGCCGGGGGTGCGGGGGAACGAAAATCCAGGGCGCCGTACAGCAGACCGACGCCCAGACCGATGGCCAGTGACATGAGGAAGTTCATGACAGACTCCGGGGGCAATTGAGGTATGCGCTGAGTCTAGAGGGCGTAACCTGCGAGCATCGGCCAAGTGCTTCTGAATTTCGGCCAAAGCCTGGCCTCGGCGAACTCAGTCCTGGCGTTGCGCCGCAGGAAACTGCGAGGGGGCGACACCCAGCTCACGACGAAACATGTCACTGAAGCTGCTCGGCGAATAGCCCAGCTCCCGGGCAATCGCACTGACCGGTGCGCCCTGGATCAACCCGGCCACCGCCGTCGCCAGTTGCACCTGACGCCGCCACTCGGCGAAACCCATGCCCAGGCCGTCCTTGAACAGCCGCGCCAGGGTGCGCACGCTGGCTCCGGCGTTATCCGCATGTTGTTCGAAAGGAATGTCCAGTGAAGGCGCGACCATGACCGCCTGACACAGGTTCATCAGCCGTCGGTCGGAATCGTCCGGCAGCGGGATTTTCAGCAGCGAACGCCTGGCGCGCTTGAGCTCCAGCAGTGCCAGCCCCACCAGCGCGTCGTAATACTCGGGCGGCCCGTCGTTGCCCTGCTCCACCAGACCGACGATCAGCTCGCGCAGCAAACCGCCGACCTCAATGACTTGCACGCTGTCATCCAGGGTCGCCGCCAGGGACGGGCGCAAGTAGATATTGCGCATTTGCAGGTCGGACACCACGCGAATCCCGTGGGGCACGCCGGGCGGCAACCACACCGCCCGCTGCGGCGGCACCACCAGCGCCTCGTGCGGCGTCTCGACCCACATCACCCCGCTCATCGCATACAGCAACTGGCCCCAGACGTGCTCATGAGGCTCGATGTACAACCCACGCGGATAGGTGCGAGCCAGCGGTTGCACGGGCACATCGGTGTCACTCAGGTCAGGCGGTGCGGCGAGGGCCATGGTCTATGTTCATTTGGGGGGGCCGGAAGACCCCATGGTAACGAGGCACCGAACTTGTCGCCAGCAACCGCCGTCGTCCGACAAACCGAGTGAATTTTCCAGATGGCGCGCGATCCTTTTATGTAAGACAGGGAGGAACCGGAGCTTTATGAACAGTGCAAAATTATTCGTCATCGAGTACACCCTCCATGGTGCTCCGAAATCATTCATCATCCGCCTGGAAAAAATGGATAACGCAGAAGCCTGGCATTGGGCGAGCTGCGACGCAGGGGTGGGGCGAATCCCCCGTTTCGGACGCGAGAAGGTGCAAAAGACCAGCAAGCCGATGGCGGAAAAATTTGGCGTGGAAAACGTCAAGTGGCGGCCGGCGAACTGATCTCCGGCAACCATCAGGTTCGGGGGGAAGGGATATGAGCGCAACACCCGTCAGCAGCCCTGCGCATCTGGACTATGGTCTGGACACGCTATCCGGGCGCATCACCAAAAGCGCCGAGTGCCGGATCAGACTGGAACAGGTCGAAAATGACCCATTCTGCTTCGCCATACGCGTCCCGGCGCCACTACCGGAAGATCTGGAGCAAGCCAGGACCCTGGTGCTGCGGGTCGAAGGGCGGCGCTTGCAAGGTACCGTGCGCCACTGCGAACGCCTGGAGGATGACAGCCTCAGGCTGGAAGTGGAGCCGGATTAGGCTCCACTTTTCATTCGCGGTTGTCAGCCATGAGCGCACTTGCAACCTTTATGGGTGCATTCCTCGCCGTGTTCATGGTGTTTGGCGCAGGCTTCACAGCAGTAATGCTTGCCGTGACGGGCAATCGGATGTTCACCGAGTTTGCAGGAACATTTCGGGCAATCGCAGATACTTTCGCGGTCAATCATGGGGCTGACTCCTCTTGTGTGGTCGCCAGTGCTCGGATGCACACCGTAAGTGTAGGAGCTGCCGCAGGCTGCGATCTTTTGTGGCGAGCAAGCTCGTTCGCCACAAATGTTTTAATCAGATCCGGAACTGCCCCACCAGACCGCCCAGGCGCTGACCGAGGTCGGCCAGGCTGCGCGAAGTCTGCGCGCCGAGCTGGGTTTCGTCGGCGACGCTGTCCACCGCCACGGCAATCTGATGCACGCTGCGATTGATCTCTTCGGCCACGGCGGTTTGCTCTTCGGCGGCACTGGCGATCTGCGCGTTCATCGAATTGATGGTCGCGATCAGCTGGGCCATGGTGTCCAGCGAAGCCCCCGCCTCGTTGGCCTGGGCCGAGGTGCCGTCGCCGGCCTCGCTGGAGCGGCGCATTGCCTCCACCGCCGACCGGGTGCCGGCCTGCAAGCGGTCGATCATGCCCTGGATTTCCTGGGTGCTGATTTGCGTGCGGCTGGCCAGCGCCCGCACTTCATCGGCCACCACCGCAAAGCCGCGCCCGGCCTCGCCGGCACGGGCGGCTTCGATGGCCGCGTTGAGCGCCAGCAGGTTGGTCTGCTCGGCAATCGAGCGAATCACCCCGAGCACGCTGACAATCGACGACACGTCTTTTTGCAGGCTGTCCAGGGACACGCCGCTGCTGCGGATGTCATCCACCAAGGCATGGATCTTCTCGATGCTGCCAGCCACCACGCGCTTGGCGGCCTGCCCTTCTTCGTCGGTCTGCTGGGCTGCCACCGCGGCGTTCTGCGCGCTTTTGGCCACTTCCTGAGCCGCCGCTGACATTTCGTTGATTGCCGTGGCCACCTGATCAGTCTCATGGCGCTGACGTTCCATGGCCTGGTCCGAGCGATTGGCCTGGTCGGACACCTGATTCACCAGCCCGGTCAGTTGCGAGGTCATTTCGGTGATCTGCCGTACCAGGCCGTGGATCTTGTCGACGAAACGGTTGAACGAACCGGCCAGTTCACCGAGTTCGTCCTGGCTGGTGATGGTCAGGCGGCGGGTCAGATCACCCTCGCCTGCCGCAATGTCGTCGAGGTTGGCTTTCATCAAATGCAGCGGACGCAGAATGGTGTTGGCCAGCAACATCCCGGCAGCGGCGATCACCAGCAGCACCACGAGCGCCACGCCGACGATGCTCAGCACCATGCCTTGCATGCGCTCCTGGACCTTGGCTTCGACCACCGCCACTTGCGCTTCGATGCCGTCGAGGTTGACCGAGGTGCCGACCGCCATGTCCCACTTCGGCAGGTATTCGGTGTAACCGAGCTTGGGCACCAGCACCTGGGTGTTGCCGGGCAAGGGCGAGCTGTATTGCAGGTAGTGCGTACCGTCCCTGGCGACTTTCACCAGGTCGCGGTTGACGTAGACGCCGTTCGGGTCGCGGTTGTCCTTGAAGCTCTGGCCCACGCCTTCGGGGCTGTTGGCCTTGAACAGGCGCACGGTGTTGGAGTCGTAGCCGAAGAAGTAGCCGTCCTTGCCATAGGTGATGCTCGACAGAAGCTTGATCACCTGGGCCCGCGCTGTCTCATCGCCGGGGGCGGCCGCGTCGTAGAGCGGTTTGATCATGGTCATGGCCACGGCCACGTAGCTTTGCAGGGTCGCCTTGGCATCGCTGAGCAAGCGCTCGCGGGTCTGCTCGACTTCCTTGCGCGCCTGATCCTGCAGAATGAACAGCGTGGTCAGGCTGATGACCAGCGCAAACAGCAACACCGGGAGGACGGCAAGGGACAGGACTTTGGCCTTGAGGCTCATGCGCATGACGTTCACTCTTTTGATTTTGTTGGCGTGGTTAAAAGCTTTAACGGCACGCCGGGTCAAAAGTTGAACGCGGTCATCAGGAGCACTGAAGATCCCTTGTAGGAGCGAGCCTGCTCGCGAAGGTGTGTCAGCTACCTTGGTGTCGGCTGACACACCATCGCGAGCAGGCTCGCTCCTACAGGGGTTCCGGGGTTACAGAACCATCGCGGCCACCCAGCCAAACGCCAGCAGCGGCAGGTTGTAGTGCAGGAAAGTCGGGACCACGGTGTCCCAGATGTGATGGTGCTGGCCGTCGATGTTCAGGCCGGAGGTCGGGCCGAGGGTCGAGTCCGAAGCCGGCGAACCGGCGTCGCCCAGGGCACCGGCGGTGCCGACGATGCACACGATGGCAATCGGGCTGAAACCCAGTTGCACGCACAACGGCACGAAGATCGCCGCCAGAATCGGCACGGTGGAGAACGACGAGCCGATTCCCATGGTCACCAACAACCCCACCAGCAGCATCAGCAAGGCGCCGATGCCTTTGCTGTGATCGATGTAAGCCGCCGACGACTCGACCAGCGTCTGCACCTCACCGGTGGCCTTCATCACTTCGGCAAAGCCTGAGGCTGCGATCATGATGAAGCCGATCATTGCCATCATTTTCATGCCTTCGGTGAACAGGTCATCGGTGTCGCGCCATTTGACGATGCCCGACACCGAGAAAATCAGGAAACCGGCCAATGCACCGATAATCATCGAATCCAGCAACAACTGAATGATGAACGCCACCGCGATGGCCACGCCGGCCACCATCAGGCTCAGCGGGTTGTATTGCACCGCCACCTGCTCGACTTGTTCGATCTTTTCCAGGTCGTAGACACGCTTCTTGCGGTAGCTGACAAACGCGATCAGCAGGCCCGCCACCATGCCCAGGGCCGGAATGCCCATGGCGTGGGTCACATTGATGCCGCTGATGTCCACACCGCTGCGGGCGACGTTGGCCAGCAGGATCTCATTGAGGAAGATGTTGCCAAAGCCCACCGGCAGAAACATGTAGGGCGTGATCAAACCGAAGGTCATGACACAGGCGATCAGGCGACGGTCCAGTTGCAGCCTGGTCAGCACATAAAGAAGCGGCGGCACCAGCAACGGAATGAACGCGATATGGATCGGCAGGATGTTCTGCGAGGCGATGGCCACGACCCAGAGCAGGCCGATCAGCAGCCATTTGACCTGGCCACCGCCGCTGGCGTGCTGGCGATCGACCATCGCCAGGGCCTTGTCGGCCAGCGCATGGGCCATGCCGGACTTGGCAATGGCCACGGCGAAAGCCCCGAGCAAGGCGTAGGACAACGCCACCGTCGCCCCGCCACCGAGGCCGCTGTTGAAAGCCTTGAGCGTCGCTTCGATCCCCAGGCCACCGGTCAAGCCACCGACCAGCGCACCGACGATCAGGGCGATCACCACATGCACGCGGGACAGGCTGAGTACCAGCATGATGCCGACCGCGGCAATTACTGCATTCATTGTCATACCTCTGGGCAAGCGAAAAGAGTCCGGCCGGCAGTCTGCGAGAGCCGCCAGCGGATAAAAGGAATGGGTTTTATTAGAGGGCGCGCACTTTGCCGTAGAGTCGGCGCGGTGTCAAAGCTCGTGGGGACTCTGAGTGTGCAGTGGCCGAGGAGATCAACAGCCTGGCGAACCAGCAGCAGAGTTTGATGGACCAGTTCCGCGTTTAAACCCGCAACTGCAACTTTAACTGTAGGAGCGAGCTTGCTCGCGAAAAACCCGAGGGCGCCGCGGAGAATCAGATTCCCCGCGTCATCGTTGACGATTTTCGCGAGCGAGCTCGCTCCTACAGGTTTGTGTGCCTCCAGCATGATGGCGAGTGGATATCTAGCAGAACCTGATTATGCTTCAGGGAACCTCGCAGCAATCCGGGACGTCAACTTCAAAGCAAGCTTTGCGTAATCCGACGACATCAGCCCCAGGGCCAGGGTGCGGCAACATTTGAGAGGTGCTCCGGCCTACAACAAGAGCAAGACGGAGAATACTCATGGCAGCAATCGACAATACAGCCACGGGCAGCGCGCCCAACCACGGAATCACCAGGGAGGAACGCAAGGTCATTTTCGCCTCGTCCCTGGGCACCGTGTTCGAATGGTATGACTTCTACCTGTACGGTTCCCTCGCGGCGATTATCGCCAAGCACTTCTTCGCCGGTGTCAACGAAACGACTTCCTTCATCTTCGCCCTGCTCGCCTTCGCTGCCGGCTTCGCCGTGCGGCCCTTCGGGGCGATTGTGTTCGGTCGACTGGGCGACATGATCGGGCGTAAACACACGTTCCTCATCACCATCGTGATCATGGGTATTTCCACGGCTGTGGTGGGTTTGCTGCCGGGCTATGCAACCATCGGCGTAGCCGCGCCGATCATTCTGATCAGCCTGCGCCTTATGCAAGGCCTGGCGCTGGGCGGTGAATACGGCGGTGCAGCGACCTACGTGGCCGAACACGCACCCAAGGGCAAACGTGGCTACTTCACCTCGTGGATCCAGACGACAGCAACCCTCGGCCTGTTTCTTTCACTGCTGGTGATCCTCGCCTGCCGTACCGCTCTGGGCACCGAAGCCTTCGAAGCCTGGGGCTGGCGGATTCCGTTCCTGCTGTCGATCCTGCTGCTGATCGTCTCGGTCTACATCCGCCTGCAACTCAGCGAATCACCGGTGTTCATGAAAATGAAGGCTGAAGGCAAGGCGTCCAAGGCACCGCTGACCGAATCCTTCGCCCGCTGGGAAAACCTCAAGATCGTGATCATGGCCCTGCTCGGTGGCACCGCTGGCCAGGCCGTGGTCTGGTACACCGGGCAATTCTATGCGCTGTTCTTCCTGCTGCAGACGCTGAAGATCGACCCACAGACCGCCAACCTGCTAATTGCCGGCTCACTGCTGATCGGCACACCGTTCTTCGTCATATTCGGCAGCCTGTCTGACCGCATCGGTCGCAAGGGCATCATCATGGCCGGCTGCATCATCGCGGCACTGACTTACTTCCCGATCTTCCATGCGTTGACCCAATACGGTAACCCCGACGTGTTCATTGCGCAGGAGAAGAATCCGGTCACGGTAGTCGCCAATCCCGGTCAGTGCTCGTTCCAGTTCGACCCGGTGGGCAAGGCCAAATTCACCAGCTCCTGCGACCTGGCCAAGACCGTGCTGGCCAAAAAGGCCATCCCCTACAAGAACGTGAACGCCGAGCCGGGCGCCATTGCGCAGGTGCGTATTGGCGAGAAAGTGATCGAGAGCTTCGAGGGCACCGGCATGCCCGCCGCCGACTTCAAGGCCAAAAACGACGCCTTTACCGCCACCCTCGTCACTGCCCTCAAGGACGCCGGCTACCCCGAGAAGGCCGACCCGGCCAAGACCAACTACCCGATGGTGCTGTTGCTCCTGACCATCCTGGTGATCTACGTGACCATGGTCTACGGGCCGATCGCCGCCTGGCTGGTGGAACTGTTCCCGGCACGCATCCGCTACACCTCGATGTCGCTGCCCTATCACATCGGCAATGGCTGGTTCGGTGGTTTCCTGCCGACGGTGGCGTTTGCCATGGTGGCGGCCACGGGGGATATCTACTATGGGCTGTGGTATCCGATCGTCATCGCGGTGATGACGGCTGTGCTGGGTATTTTCTTCATGCCGGAAACCAAGGATCGGGAGATTCATCACACCTGAGGTAGACACAAATCACTGTAGGAGCGAGCTTGCTCGCGATGAACGCAAGGGCGCCGCTGTGAATCAGAAAGGGCGCGTCATCGTTAACGATCATCGCGAGCAAGCTCGCTCCTACAGGACGGCGATTATCAGTGCTTGGGCAATTCGATGACGACCTTCAGCCCGCCCCACTCGCTTTCCAGCAACGACAGTTTGCCGCCCCAGCTATCGACGATGTCACGCACGATACCCAGCCCCAGACCATGCCCATGGGTTTGCTCATCCAGCCGCGTACCTCGACCAAATACCTGATCGCGACGCTCTTCGGGAATGCCCGGGCCATCATCTTCCACACTCAGTTCAAACCCCTGCGCCCGCTCGACCACACTCAGCCGCACCTCGGCATCCGCCCATTTGCAGGCGTTGTCCAGCAGGTTGCCCAGCAGTTCCAGCAGGTCTTCACGATCCCAGGGCAATTGCAGGCCGGGCGGTGCGCGGTAGCTCAGCGCCAGGTGTTCGCCATGGATCATGTTCAGGGTTGCCAGCAATCCGGGGAGTTCAGCATCGCAATCAAACTTCGCGCCCGGCAGCGCATCGCCGGACAACCGCGCACGATTGAGTTCGCGATTGAGCCGTTGCTCGACCTGCTGCAGTTGTTCCTTGAGGACCTTGCGCAGTTGCGGGTGCGCCTCAAGCGGTTCGCTCGAGGCCAGGCTCAACAGCACCGCCAGCGGCGTTTTCAACGCGTGGCCGAGGTTGCCCAAGGCATTGCGCGAGCGCTTGAGGCTGTCTTCGGTGTGGGCCAGCAAGTGGTTGATCTGCGCCACCAGTGGCTCCAGCTCCACCGGCACCTGATCATCGAGTTGCGAGCGCTGGCCCTGTTGCAACTGCGCGATCTGTTCGCGCGCCTGCTCCAGCGGGCGCAAGGCGCGGCGCACGGTGATCCGTTGCAGCAACAGAATCACCAGCAGCCCGGTCAAACCGAGGCCCAACCCGAGCTGTTGCATAAGCCGGAAGCTTTCGCGTATTGGCGTGTAATCCTCGGCGACGCTGATGGAGATCGGCAACCCCGAACGTCGATAGTCCGTACGCAATACCAGCAACTGTTGCCCTTCCGGCCCCAGTTGCAGGTCGTCGTGCAGGCCGGGTTGATCGAGCGCTGGCAGCTCCTGATCCCATAAGGAACGGGAACGCCAATGGCCGTCGGCGAGATCGATGCGGAAATAATGCCCGGAAAACGGCCGCTGATAGGCCGGCGACAGGCGTCGTTCATCCAGTTGCAAGCCTTGCGGCCCGCGCACCAGTGCCGCCAGCAGGTTCTCGCTGTCATTGCGCAACCCGGCCTCGAGGTAGCGCTGCAAACCCATTTCGAACAGCCACAGGCTGGTTTGCGCCAGTATCAGGCCAACGACCACCATCACGCTGATCAGGCCCAGGCTCAAGCGGCGCTGGATCGATCTCACCGGGCTTGCCCGCCGAACAGGTAGCCCTGGCCGCGACGGGTTTCAATCACACTTTTGCCGAGCTTGCGGCGCAAATGGTTGACGTGGACCTCCAGCACATTGGAGTCGCGCTCGGTTTCACCGTCGTAGAGGTGCTCGGCGAGGTGGCTTTTGGAGAGGATCCGCTCGGGGTGCAGCATGAAATAACGCAACAGGCGAAACTCCGCGGCAGTCAGCTGAATGTCCGCACCGTCGCGGACAACGCACTGGCGACCTTCGTCCAGATGCAGACCGGCGGCCTTGAGCGTTGGCTGGTTGACCTGGCCATGGGAGCGGCGCAGCAACGCCTGGATGCGCAAAAACAGCTCTTCGGGATGAAACGGTTTGGTCAGGTAATCATCGGCGCCGGCCTTCAGGCCTTCGATGCGCTCGGCCCAGGAACCACGGGCGGTCAGGATCAGCACCGGCGTGGCCAGCCCTGTCGCGCGCCATTGCGCCAGCACCTCAAGCCCCGGCACGCCCGGCAAACCGAGGTCGAGGATGATCAGGTCGTAAGGTTCAGTACTGCCCTGATACACCGCGTCGCGACCATCGGCCAGCCAGTCCACCGCATAGCCCTGGCGGTTGAGACCGGCCAGCAGTTCGTCGGCCAGGGGCACATGGTCTTCCACCAGCAGCAAACGCATGGATCAGTCTTCCTTGTCTTTGAGTAAACGGCCGGTGGAGGCTTCGATGTCCAGTTCGCGAACCACGCCTTCAGGGGTCAGCAGCTCGACTTCATAAATGTAGACGTCATGTTTTTCTTCGAGCCCGGCTTCCAGCAGTTTCGCGCCGGGGTAGCGATCCATTGCCTGCTGCAGCAGTTGCTCCAGCGGCAGGATCACGCCCTGTTGACGCAGGCGCAGGGCTTCATCCTGGTCCAGGTCGTGGGCCATCACTGCCGAGCAAAAAGCCAGAAGCACCAGCGCTATCCAGCTGCCGGTGCATCGCTTGAATAGAAACACCTTCATTACCAATCCTGATGATCCTTGAGAACCTGCCCGCTGACAGCGTCTAATTCCAGATCCCGGTCGGTGCGAGTGGTGTGAGCTTCTCGAAAGCCACTATGGTATCAGCGTCGCGCTACCTCAGCGTTGCGTCGGGGTCCAGGCGAGCCATCTTAACCAGCTGAACTTAACTGAAGCTGAATTGCCATCATTGCCAACCCCACAAATCCTGCAGGAGCTGCCGAAGGCTGCGATCCTTTCTCACTTTCACTTGAGTCGCCTAGCAAAAGATCAAAAGATCGCAGCCTTCGGCAGCTCCTACACACACATCGAGACCGGTATGACCGCCATCCACATCAAGTCCCCTTCCCTGACCCTCAAGGCCGGTCCGCGCGCCTATGCGCACATCCGCGCCAACGGCCTTGACGCGGCCGAGGTCGGCACCTTGCCTGGCGCGGCCGGCGGTCCGAAGGCGCTGGGGATTCAGGGACTGGACCTGGCGCTGTTCGGCGAGTGGCTGCCGGCGGCACCGCGGGAACGCTCGCTGATTGGCGCATCGGTGGGTTCCTGGCGCTTCGCCAGCGCCTGCCTGCCGGACGCCGCCGAGGGCATCCGGCGTCTCGGGCAGCTGTACACCGAGCAGAGTTTCGCCAAGGGCGTGACCATGGCGCAGATCAGCCAGAGCTCCCGGCGCATGCTCAATGACCTGCTCGACGGTCGCGATGCCTCGATCCTCGGCAACAGCGATTACCGCCTGAACATCATGGTGGTCAAAAGCCACGGCCTGCTCGCCGACGATCATCGCGCTCGCCTCGGGCTGGGCCTGTCCTCGGTCATCGCCGACAACCTGCGTGGCCGGGCGCGGCTGGCCCGGCACTTCGAACGCCTGATCATCCACGACCCGCGCCTGGCGCCGCCGGTCGATGCCTTGACTGACTTTCCGTCGCGCTTCGTCGCCCTCGATGCCGGCAATTTGCGCCAGGCCTTGCTCGCTTCGGGCTCGATTCCGATGGTGATGGAGGGCGTGCGCGACTTGCCGGGCGCCGGTGCGGGAACCTACCGCGACGGCGGCCTGCTGGATTACCACCTGGACCTGCCCTACAGCGGCGACGACATAGTGCTTTACCCGCACTTCACCGACCGGGTGATTCCCGGCTGGTTCGACAAGACCCTGCCGTGGCGCCGCGCCTGCCCGGCTCGCTTGCAAAACGTGCTGCTGCTGGCGCCGTCGAAGGACTACCTGGCGCGCCTGCCCTACGGCAAACTGCCGGACCGTAACGACTTCAAGCGCTTCATGGGCGACGCCCCGAGCCGGCAGAAATACTGGCGCACGACCATGGATGAAAGCCGCCGCCTGGGCGACGAATTCCTCGAACTGGCCGCCAACGGTCGCCTCGGCGAGCGCTTGCTGACCCTTTAGTCAGGACAAACTGGTAAACTCGCCGCCTGCCCGAATCGCTGCGGCGAACGCCACCTGAACAGAGCTGAAAACACTGTGGAAATCTTCAAGGAATTTACTTTCGAATCCGCCCACCGCCTGCCCCACGTACCGGACGGCCACAAGTGCGGCCGCCTGCACGGTCACTCGTTCAAAGTGGCGATCCACCTGAGCGGCGACCTCGACCCGCACACTGGCTGGATCCGCGACTTCTCGGAAATCAAGGCGATCTTCAAGCCGCTGTACGAGCGACTGGACCACAACTACCTGAACGACATTCCTGGCCTGGAAAACCCGACCAGCGAAGTGCTGGCCAAGTTTATCTGGCAGGAAATGAAGCCCCTGCTGCCGGAGCTCAGTGCAATCCGCATCCACGAGACCTGCACCAGCGGTTGCATCTATCGCGGCGAGTAAAGTCACTGCCCCCCTGTAGGAGCGAGCTTGCTCGCGATGGACGTCAGAGCACCGCGGGCTGCCAGATACCTCGCGTTATCGTTGACGTTCTTCGCGAGCAAGCTCGCTCCTACAGTTTGTCAGAGAAAAAGCAAACAGCCTTCATCGGCTGTTTTTTTATGCCTATGCTTTTTGCCTCTTCCCCCGCCAAGAGGACAAGCCCATGACTGACTGGCCGCTGGATCAGGTCTTTGCCTTCAACGGACATCAGGTGCGCTACGCCGTGCGCGGTGACGGCCCGCCGCTGGTGTTCGTGCATGGCACGCCCTTTTCTTCTTTCGTGTGGCACCGGATCGCGCCGTATTTCGCCGCCACTCACCGCGTCTACTACTTCGATCTGCTGGGCTACGGGCAGTCGGCACAACCCGACGACGATGTCTCGCTCGGTGTGCAAAACCAGTTGTTGGCGCAGTTGCTGGAGCATTGGCGCCTGGATTGCCCCGACGTGGTGGCCCACGACTTCGGCGGCGCCACCGCCCTGCGCGCGCATCTGCTCAATGGCAAGGATTACCGCAGCCTGACGCTGATCGACCCGGTGGCGCTGACGCCCTGGGGTTCGCCGTTCGTGCAGCATGTGCGTCAGCATGAAGCGGCGTTCAGCGGACTGCCCGATTACATCCAGCGCGCCATCGTGCCGACCTATATTCGCGGGGCGATCAAGCGGGAAATTCCCGACGCCGAACTCGCCCCCTACGTTCAGCCATGGCTGGGAGAGACGGGGCAAGCGGCGTTCTACCGGCAGATCGCGCAGATGGACGAGCGCTATACCTGCGAGGCCGAGGGCCTGTACCCGACGATTCGCTGCCCGGTGCAGATCCTGTGGGGAGAGGATGACCAGTGGATTCCCATCGAACGCGGGCAGGCGCTGCATCGGATGATTCCCGGATCGCAGTTTTATCCGATTCCCAACGCCGGTCATCTGGTTCAGGAAGATGCACCCGAAGCGGTCGTCGCCGCTCTTATGCGATTTTTACCCCTGCAACTATCTACCTGAACAAACCCGCTCCCACATTTTGAACTGGCGGGATTCGCCGCAGGCGAGCTAACGTAAGGATATTGCCTACACGATTCGCCAAAAGGATCTACCCGATGCACATCATCAACGCCCGTCTGCGCAACCAGGAAGGCCTGCATGAGTTGTACCTGGAAAACGGCCTGATCAGCAGCATCACCCGCCAGATCGAAGCCCCGACCCTGGGCCCCGACGATCTGGATGCCGGCGGCAATCTGGTGGTGCCGCCCTTTGTCGAACCGCACATCCACCTCGACGCGACCCTGACCGCCGGTGATCCGCGCTGGAACATGAGCGGCACGCTGTTCGAAGGTATCGAGTGCTGGGGCGAACGCAAGGCGACCATCACCCACGAAGACACCAAGACCCGGGCCAGGAAAACCATCCAGACCCTCGCCGCCCACGGCATCCAGCATGTGCGCACCCACGTCGACGTCACCGACCCGCAATTGACCGCGCTCAAGGCGATGCTCGAAGTGCGCGAGGAAAGCCGGCATCTGGTCGATATGCAAATCGTCGCGTTCCCCCAGGAAGGCATCGAGTCCTACCGCAATGGTCGAGAATTGATGGAGGAAGCCATCCGCATGGGCGCGGACGTGGTGGGTGGTATTCCGCATTTCGAGTACACCCGCGACCAGGGCGTCAGCTCGGTGAAGTTCCTCATGGACCTGGCCGAACGCAGCGGTTGTCTGGTGGACGTGCATTGCGACGAAACCGACGATCCGCATTCGCGCTTTCTCGAAGTACTCGCCGAAGAGGCCCGCAGCCGCGACATGGGTTCGCGGGTCACGGCCAGCCACACCACCGCCATGGGCTCCTACGACAACGCCTACTGCGCCAAACTGTTTCGCCTGCTCGGCCATTCGGGGATCAGCTTTGTCTCCTGCCCCACTGAAAGCATCCACCTGCAAGGTCGCTTCGACAATTTCCCGAAACGCCGGGGCGTGACCCGGGTCAACGAGTTGCTGGAAGCGGGCATGAACGTGTGCTTCGGCCAGGATTCGATCGTCGACCCGTGGTATCCACTGGGCAACGGCAACATTTTGCGGGTGCTCGAAGCCGGGCTGCACATCTGCCACATGCTCGGTTATCGCAACCTGCAAAGTGCGCTGGACTTGGTGACGGACAATAGCGCCAAAGCCATGAACCTCGGCGATCGCTATGGCCTGGAGCGTGGGCGGCCGGCGAATCTGCTGATTCTGTCGGCAGAGAGTGATTACGAGGTGATCCGCAGCCAGGGGTTGCCGTTGTATTCGGTGCGTGCGGGCAAGGTGTTGATGAAGCGGACGATGCCGGTGGTGGAGTTCAGTGGGCTGAGCTGAAATTTGCACTGACTGGACTGGCCCCATCGCGAGCAGGCTCGCTCCTACAGTGGTTATATGTCGTTCACAAAACCTGTCGGAGCGAGCCTGCTCGCGATGGCTATTTCGAAGTCAATCGATCATTCGAGCCGTACCAAACAGGCTGACCCGACTCAATTCCCCCAACTCTTCCTCCAGCAAGATCGGCGCCGTGCCACCCGGCATCGTCACCTTGACCTCCCCGGCGCCGACCCAACCTGCCCGCCAGGCCGCACAGGCCACCGCGCTGGCACTGGTCCCCGACGACGCCGTCGGCCCCTCGCCCCGCTCGAATACCCGTGCGGCGATGTGCCCTTCGGACACGCGCATTGCCCATTGCAGATTGATCCCCGCCGGACAAGGTTTGCCTGCACCAACCGGCATGGCATAGGCAATCCGCGTCAGCCCCTCACCCAGCGCCGGCTCACGCATCTGCTCGTTGCTCGGCAGGTCCTCGGCACTTTCCACCAGCGTCACGCAATGGGGATTGCCGACCCGCGCGAACTGGCTGCGCGACCATGCACTATTGAGTACCGCCAATTGTTCAACGTGGCTGAGTTCGCGACCATTGAACACCGCCGCTTCAACCCCGTGAGCACTGACCGCCGACGGCCCGAATCCCGGCTGGCCCAGGTCGAGCCAGAAACCCTTTACGCCATCGACCTCTGCGGCTTTCACCGAAGTCTGCCCCGGCGAAGGCGTATCAGCCTTGTCGTGATGAACCCTGAGCAGACAGGCTTCGTTCTGCGGCAACAGCCCTTGATCGCTGAGGGCCTGGGAAAAAATCGTCAGCCCGTTGCCACTGCGCTCGGCCAGGGTACCGTCGGTGTTGACGATCAACAGATCAAAGGGAGGCGACGACTGAAACGGTCCGACCAGCAAACCGTCGCTGCGATGATCTTTGCTGCCGGACGGTTGAGTACCTGGAGCCCAGCTGCAGCAAGCCTCGATCGCGGCTATCGCCCAGGCTTCCAGGGTTTGCGCTGCCTGGCTGGCCTGATGGGGCAAGTCGATGCCCTGGCGGCGCAATTCTTCTGGCGCTACCACGATGTAAATATTGCCCCGTGCATCGTACCTCTGCGCCATGGCGCCCTCCGCGTGTCATTGGAATGGCTCAACATATCGCGAAAAACACCGGCGCTGTGCAACGATGTCGTCCTGTACGACTGTAGAACTTTCCGGGCACTGATCGAACCCTCACAGGCCGATCACTGTCCGTTGAGGACGCGACGCTTTTTGCCAAGGATTGTTATGACCAGCCTCAACAGCCAAACCACCTTCGTTCCCGGCCGCCTGGAACAAATGTCCACGCGCATCGCCTTTTTCATCGCCGGGTTCGGCATCGCCGCGTGGGCGCCGTTGGTGCCCTATGCCAAGTCCCGGGCCGGGCTGGATGAAGGCACCCTGGGATTGTTGCTGCTGTGCCTGGGGGTGGGTTCGATTCTGGCGATGCCGTCGGCCGGGATCCTGGCCACGCGTTTCGGCTGCCGGCGGGTGACGACCGGCGGCACCCTGCTGATCTGTGCCGCCCTGCCGCTGCTGGCGACGGTGTCGTCGATTCCGGCCCTGATCGCTGCCTTGTTCATGTTCGGCGCGGGTCTCGGCACTGTGGATTCGACGGTCAACCTGCAAGCTGTGATCGTCGAGCGCGCCAGCGGCAAAAACATGATGTCGGGGTTCCATGGCCTGTTCAGCCTGGGCGGGATTGTCGGCGCAGCGGGTGTCAGCGGCTTGCTTGGCCTGGGGATTTCCCCGTTGGGGGCCACGCTGGTGGTGATCGTGATGTTGCTGATCGCGCTGGCCAAGGCCGTGCCGCACCTGTTGCCCTACGGCAGCGAGAGTTCGGGGCCGGCGTTTGCGGTACCCCATGGCATCGTCCTGTTTATCGGCGGCATGTGCTTCATCGTGTTCCTCGCCGAAGGTGCGGCGCTGGACTGGAGCGCGGTGTTCCTGGCACAGGAACGCGGTATCGACACGACGTATGCGGGGCTCGGGTATGCGGCGTTTGCCCTGACCATGACGGCCGGGCGTTTGACCGGTGACAAAATCGTGCGACGACTGGGCGCGACACGGGTGATTGTGTTCGGCGGGCTGACGGCTGCCGCAGGCTTGTTCCTGGCGACGTTTGCATCGAGCTGGGAGGCCGCGTTGGTGGGTTATGCGCTGCTGGGTGCCGGTTGTTCGAACATCGTGCCGGTCCTGTACACCGCGGTCGGCAAACAGACGGTCATGCCCGAAAGCATCGCCGTGCCGGCCATAACCACTCTTGGTTATGCGGGCATTCTGGCGGGGCCGGCCGTGATCGGCTTCATCGCCCATGGCAGCAGCCTGAGTTTTGCCTTTGCCTTGATGGCGCTGTTGCTGGTGGCGGTGGCCATTGGCGGGAAAGTGTTGAAGGTCTGAAAAAATTCCGCCGGTAAGCCCCCGAACCCAATGTGGGAGATCAATCGCCTCCGACTACAAAATCCCCGCCATTCAAAGCGCACCAAACCTGAATCGAGTAGGAGGCGGTCTCGCGACCGCCGTCCTCTCACACCACCGTACGTACGGCTCCGTATACGGCGGTTCAGATTATGCGATTAAGCCGGTTTACCGTATCCAATATCGAGACCAAACCGAGTCC